>JAIEKC010000050.1:0-7939 GCA_029064505.1 Acetatifactor sp. | reverse complement strand
GTCTATTAGACCGTCCGCTATTCTCCTGCCGAGTACTTTTCTTGTGAGACTTAGTCCTGTGCCGCAGACTCTGATTCCACATAATACTCTGATTCTCCGTAAAGCTCTGTCTCTTCGACAGCTTCTTCGTAATACTCCGGTTCCCTGTAGTACCCTGCCTCTTCAATATTCTCCGGTTCCCCATAAAGCTCCGCCTCTTCAAAGTTCCCCGATTCCCTGTAGTACTCAGGCTCTCTGTAGGCTTCTGTCTCTTCAGCAGACTCTGATTCCACATAATACTCTGATTCTTCACAGAACCCTGCCTCTCCGAC
The DNA here is from genome assembly GCA_029064505.1 of Acetatifactor sp. Classification (GTDB taxonomy): domain Bacteria; phylum Bacillota; class Clostridia; order Lachnospirales; family Lachnospiraceae; genus Acetatifactor. The sequence goes on along the minus strand of JAIEKC010000050.1, from coordinate 7,628 downwards.
AGCTTCCTCTTCCGCATAATACTCCGGATCTCCATAAGCCTCCGCCTCTTCTGCAGCTTCCTCTTCCGCATAATACTCCGGATCTCCATAAGCCTCCGCCTCTTCTGCTATTCCCATCTCGGCATAGAATCCCGGTTCTCCGTAAGCCCCTTCGATGGTCTCTGCCTCCCCGTAATACTCCGGATCTTCGTAAAGTTCTGCCGCTTCAAACGGTTCCTCTATACCATAACTCTCGTCCTCATAATATTCTTCTTCCCCCTCATACTCCGATCCGTCCCAGTCATGATCGTTCTCGTCATAACCCTTCCAGTTCTCTGCCGGTCTCTTTGTATGGTTGAACAATTTCTTCATATTTTACGTCCTCTCCGCTCTTCACACCCTATAAATATATTACCCCAAATTTAATAATTCTGTAACATTATAACATTGCAAACCTGCCACTTCAAGCAAATAAACCATTTCTTCATAAATTCTTAAATCTTCTTAAACTATCTTAATATTGTGGACTTTCAAATCGCATAATAGTAAAATAACAATATCTGTTCAGAAAAACATGTGGCAAAACATTGGATTTAGCAGGATGAAGTGAGGATAAAAATGTATCGGGAAAGAGAAGAACATCAACATATCATACCGGATTTGGAAATCATCGATCTGGAACAGGAAGATATTACCGATGACACTTCAACAGAGGAAAAGGAGACACCTGACAAAAAGTCCCGTTCCTCCGGAAAGTCTGGTAAAAAGGGACATTTTCCCCGCCTAAATATGCATATTGTGCTGCTGATTGTCTTTGTCATTTTTGTCTGCGGAATTGCTTATAAAATATTGAACTTTGGTAAATTTGTGGATCTGGAAGAGATATTCAGAGACGGAAAGGGTACCTATGAGGATACTCTGGACGAAATTCTGCCATTGATGGACGCCGACGGCAAACGTCTGGAGACAAACTACGAGGACGGGCTTACCATTGTCGCCTTCGGAAATGCCCCCTTTGCGGATGACAGGGATTCCGATGACAGCCTTGCCGGTATGATCGAGGAGATGACCGGGGCCACCGTATACAACTGTTCCATCAGCGGCAGCTATCTGGCTTCACAGTCCCCTTTTCTCAACGCGTCGGAATCTCCCATGGACGCTTTCACTTTTTACTGGCTGGCCATGCTTTCCACCGGAAGCGATATCATACTCAGCTATAACGAGGCAAAAGAAGTATTGGGCGAAGATCTCCCTCCCGATGCAGAAGAAGTGATCAACACTCTGACCACTCTGGATTTCAGCACTGTGGATGTGATCGCCATTCTGTATGATGCCACCGACTATCTGTTGGGACATCAGATGTACAGCGACCAGAATTCCACTGACATTGAACAGTTTACCGGCAATCTGGAAGCCGGGATCGAAGTACTTCAGGACATATATCCGCACATCCGCATCATCGTGATGTCGCCTCCCTATGCCTATTCCGACCAGCTGGACGAAAAGGGAAACTATATCAGCAGCGATATCGCCAGATACGGACAGGATGTCCTTTCCACTTATGTCATCAAGGAATTCAGCTCCTGTGCATCAAGAAGCGTCACCTTTATAGACAACCTTTACGGTACCATCACGGAAGATAATGCCCACAAATATCTTATTGACAACCTGCATTTGAACACTGCAGGCCGCAAAGAGATTGCAAAACGCTTTGTATATGCACTGAACTACTATAACCAGAAAGAGGACGGGCACGAATAAAACGTGCCCGCCGTTCAACCGATATCCAAACTGAAATCAAAATCCCGATAGATTACATAACCATCTGTCCGGCCAAATTCCTCCCAATTATATTCCGACGGATTTCCAACGATCGTCTTCTCCTCCGACAGAATAATATAATGGCACCCTTCTTCTTTTGCCAGAGGCGCCAGACGGCTCAGATTGATGATTTCCTTCTCCATCTCACCGGGAAGTTCGCCCCAATTATTCCAACGGTCCACTGTCATCTCCCGACCGTAGGGCATACATATGGTCGGCTCATACTGCCGTATATATTGTACCAGTTCCAGCGGGAATACCGCCTGAACCTCCCTGCCCGGCACCACAATGGCGTCACAGATATGCACCACACTGTCCGGTACGTGATAGAAATTTTCCGCCTTTTGAAAATAGGGATTCCTGTAGATATAACTGCCGGAAAGCGCAATGCCTGCCGCGGCGGCAAGCGCAAACACCGTTCTGTTCTTATCCGGAAGCCTTCCATAAAGCGTGACCACGGCAAAGGCGATCGTCACTGTAACAGGAAGCAGCCACAGTATCCGGTAATAGATCTCGCCCTCCGCCAACTTATACAGCACCCCCGCAAAGAACGGATTAAAAAAGAAAAAGAGCAAGATCACGGGCACATAGATAAACAAAATTCGGACATAATTTCTCTTCTCCTTCACCCACAGATAGATCAGCGACATCAGATAAAGAATTATGATCAGCCCGGTGCCCATATATTCATCAAAGAGGATTGTCACATTATTCCACATAAAACCTCCTGTTCCGATTCCGCGCTTCCATTCCAAAATCCTCCCCCAGCTAGCCCAACACAAGATACAGAACCGCATAACACACATTGGGCAGACAGCAGAGCGCCATGGGGATCAGTATTTTCCACCGCCTGTACACAACAGCCCCACAGGCGCCCACGATTCCCACCAACATACAGCACAGCATCGCCCCCATGGTACTGCACAGACAGCCCGTCATACAGGCAGCCGCAAGAAGAATATAGCTTTTCAGAGATATTTTCTCTCCCTCATGAAGCCGCCGAAGAAGGATCAAAAGCAAAAGAACGATCATAGGAAATACAATACTTCCCAGCGCGGCTTTTCCCTGTCTGCTCCTGGCGATCATAAAATTCTCCACCGTGTAAAACGAATAATCTCCAAATAATACCAGGATCTCCGTAAAGATCAGGAAAAGCGGCAGACTGTCCCTCTTTTGCTGCAGCAGAACTCTCCCCAGCAGGAAAAAAATAGCATAAGTCATTGCAATCAGTGCGATCGGAGCGATCACATGAGCCACAGACACCGCACGGATCCCCGTCATGTCAGCCAGATACGCGATCCAGACCGGGAAAGGCGCCAGTCCGTGCCTGGTATCCAGTATTGTGGCATATCCCGTGTAGGGCAATTTGCGATACATCGTCTGCGCTTCCTGTGTGATGGAAGAAATCGCCACATAAAAAGCATCGTCGCCGTCTCTGTAAGTCATTCGGACAGCCTGCACGAACTGAAAAAGCAGTATCATCCAGAATAATATCCACAATATGTTGCGGGCAGATCTCTTTCGGTCACTCCCCCTGATCTCCGTCACGGCAGTCACGGCTTTCCTGTTCCTGACCAGAGAGACTGCCGCTGCCAGTGCCGCCAATACCGTTACCCCGTTAAATGCTTTCACCACATATCCAAAATCATACTCCAGCAGAATCATGGGCACACATATTATTTGAAAACATGCCCACAAAAAAATCTGTCCGCTTATCCACTGAAATACCGGCCCTCTCATATCTTTATCCACATTCTGTCGAAACAGGCCGCCTACAAGAGCGGGTATTACCAGCAGAAGCAATACCGCCGTCAAAATCCGTAATGCCGTCAATATCCATGCATCCTTTCTCATTCACGGACAGCCGTCTGGGATCTCTCACTCAAAGCCGCATCCGTATGCACCGCACCGTTAACCATAATATATAACCTGTCGCCGTACGCACTGGGCTGATACTCTGTCTCGCACTCCGGTACAAATCCATAGCTTTGCGACAGGATTTCCAGTACCTCCAGTTCATCCACTCCCGCTTTGACCAGTACGGCAATCTGTTCCAACTCCTCAATACTGTCTCTGTCCGCCCTGTTGTCCAGCTCCTCCAGAGTCAGGAGCAGTGATTTCTTATAATGGGTAAATTCCAGCAGATTCTCATAGTACCCTACCCCCCGGTAGACACAGATGCAGGGATATTCCCCATATTTCTCCGCATCCGCCCTCTGTTCGGAATACCCCCGGTAAAGATAGCTCCCGTCATAGTTCGCCAGATTCCACGCCTGAAACAATATCAGGATCACACACACCACACCGGTCAGATACTTCGTCTGCTTCTCCGTATAATTCTCATAAATCTTTTCCAGAAGCCCGAAAACTGTCATTACCAATATCAGTGCCACAAAGGGAAAAAGAGGCATGATATAACGATCCACCAGATAAGGGGACATTCTGGCCGCCAGAAGAAAATAGCCCGCCACAGGAAAAAAAAGCATCCACAAGATTCCTTTCCTGCTTCTCCTGCCTGATTTTTCCGCATTTTCCGCCTCTCTCACATTTTCTGCGCTTTCTGCCTCTCCCGTCTGTCTGTTTGCTCTCTCACAACCGGCAATGTCTGCCCTCCCAATGCCTTTGCGTTCCTTTCCACGACTTTTCAATCCCGCCAGAACGAAAGCAGCCAACAGCAGAATCAGCGCCAACTGAGAGAGTCCCGCGCCGCGTTGGAGAAGGATTCTTCCAAAAGCGATCAGACGTGTTCCATACCCGGCCAGCCCCTGGGACAGATTTCCCAGAGCCTCCACACCCCTTCCGCTGGAAAAGACATCCGCAATGGCAAAAGGAAACGCCAGCAGCCCCACCACAGCGGCGATCACCATGGAACGCACAAAACAGAATAACTCCCTGACGCGCCCGCTCTTCCACAGGCATACGCTGACCACGGCAGCCAGCAGCAGACAGTAAAACAGGAAAAAATACTGTGTCCAGAACCCCAGCAGCGTAACCAGGATCAATTTTCCGTTCTTCCTGTCAAAGGAGGCAAAGGAGGCATCCTGCCATTTCTGCAATATCAGATAAAAGTAAAGCACGCACCACAGCGTCAGCATACCGTACATACGGATCAGAAGCACCGTCGCCAAAGCTCCCGTGGACAGGCCGTAAACCAGAGCCGTCATCCGTCCCAGTCTGCGCCCGTCATTTCCCAGGCCAAGCGCGGGAGCCAGCAGATCACATACTTTGTATAGGACAAGCATCACACCTGCGACTGCCGCCATGTTGATCACACATCCCATCCACGGGGAAATCCTTCCCCGAAACAGGGACGACACCGTATGCAGCAGCATAAAGTGCAGCGGAGGGTGATTGTCATCCTTCACATTGAAATATACGGACAAATAATTAAACGCATCTCCTCCGCCCACCGTAATATAGTCCGAAAACTGCTCCGAAGTGATCCAGACCGGTTCCTCATAGACGTCGGCCGTATAAGTCAGAAGCTTGCTGTTCCCGCGATTCTGCAACACGTCCTTCACCGTGTCCGCAAGATTGCCCATGGTCTCACCAGGCGTTTCTCCGTCGATCTCATTGTGCACAAACTTTGCCAGCCGTCCCTCCGGCTGGGTCGTCACGATCCATGGATTAAACTCCGCGTTGGCAAGCTCAAAGCTCAACAGCTCGTCCATGTGAAACCCCTCTTTCCAGGACACAAAGAGACAGAATACCGCCATACAGACCAGTACGATCATGATTTCATATGCTTTTTCTCTTATGTTTTCCAACATCTTAATGACCATACCTTTCCAAAGCCCGCAAATTCCCGGTTCCGCCAACAAAAGGCGTAAGTTTCTACCTTGCCGCCTCCGGAACCACCTCATAAATATATATCCGATAATAACTGTCCCCGGTCTCCAGAGGATCCTCATTGACCGGAATCAGCCCCTGTGTCTCCGCATCGGCTATATATGCCGCAGACAGCAGATAATCACCGCCCAGCGCTTTCAATGCCCCTGCATCCAGACGGTAATCCTGAAAATAGAAACCGCCCTTTTCTATCGTATAATAACCGGGACACTCCGAGCTGAACAGGTAACACCTGTTGCCCCAGTTATCAAAATATCCCCTGAGATATTCGCTCCTCTCCAGCTCCGGTGCCAGCACCTGTCGGAAACGATGCTTGTAATCCGACGGATAGTTGTTGGAATAACCGTCCAGGCAATAGAAACCGTGATACAGCGCAGCTGCAGGATCTATCCCCAGACTGACCACCCTGTATTCCGACTGGTCAAGACCCGCAGCCTCATGCAGAAGACTCTTCACCTGTTCCATAACGCCAACGGCATAATAATCCCTGTAACTGAGCAGCCCATAGTCCGGATTCCACAGCTTCCGGATATTGGACTTCACATCGCCCGCAAGCAGGATCTGCACCCCCACCACGGCGGCCACGCCTCCCAGAGCCACGCTCATCAGCGCTCCCACCGGCTTCCCCTTCCGACACCGCAGAAGTTCCAGACAGATCATTCCCCCACAGGCAAAAGCAAGATACCAGAACGCCGGTGCGATCCACAGCAGACGATCCGCCTGAAATGCCCTGAACACCGCCATGCGCTTTCTCAAATATACTCCTGCCGCACTGTCCCACAGAGCCGCCACGAGACAGAAGAACAGATTCCACAACAGACATATGCCGACTATGCGTTGAAGCCGTCTCACGCGCTCTTCCCGGAAGACAAATCCCACCGCCACAGAGACCAACACTGCCGCCAGCAGAAGAAGATGATGATCCTCGCTGTGCTGTCCGCCCTTCATAAGATTCTGCCACAATGTGGGGAAAAAGGAAGCCGCCTCCAGAACATACTCCGATTTATGGGAGATCCGCGTACCTCCTGATCCCAGCAGTTCTCCCAGAAGACGCCAATTTTCCACAATATATATCCCCAGAAGCAGAAGCCATGCCCCCAAAAAGGACCGCACACTCTCCCGCTGTTTCCATAACAGCCACAACAGCCGCAGCAGCCCCATTCCCAACAACCCAAAGCCCACCAGCACCAGTGAGGAGGTCAGTGCGTAACACGCCACATACAGATATGCCACCGCGGCATGACGTTTTTCTCTCAGCTGAAGTACACACCAGAATAACAATGGAATCCCATACTGGGATAAGCCGTACACGGGCAGAAAGGGAAGGTAGGCAAACAACACCGCTGTTATCATTGCGATCCCTTCCTGTACGCGTACCTCCCTTGCCAGAAGATACATTCCCAGATATCCCACCAGACTTCCGATCATCTGCATGGACAGCAGGGCGGCGAAATAGTGACCTGTCAGAAACAAAAGGACAAAGCCCGGCGCAGGCAGTGTCAATGCCGTTTTGGGCATACCTCCCATAAATTCCGGAAGAATATCTCCCTCAAACAGATGTTTCGCCTGCAGAATGTAGGCAATCAGCTCACCGTCCAACTGGTCGTGGTAAGTAAAGATCGCATCCTCCCCCAGAAGCAGATACGGAACAGCCATGACCAGGACAGCAGCCAGTCCCAGAAAAAACCATGCCTTATGCAGTTTGTTTCCGGACTCCCTCTGACTCCTCACCTCATATCTTCCTTTCCGACTCTTCCGCCGGGCACGGCTTTCCCATCGTTTCACGCCCAGACAGCAACACGGTCCATACCGTCCACAGCTGAACGGTCAGTATTGTATTCTTATAATCCAGCATGCCCGCTCCCCGCAGAGTATACCAAAGTATCATTGCTCCGGCCGTGATAAGATAACACAACAGGATCCCGGCTGTCACTTTCTTCTCTTTCATCATACCGCCGCATAACCGCAATACCTGCAGC
>JAIEKC010000005.1:0-2901 GCA_029064505.1 Acetatifactor sp. | reverse complement strand
CCCACAGCGTTCCTTGTGTGAGCTGAAAACAGGGATCCTCACAGTTTAAAGTGATACTGTCAGGCGTGTAGGTCTGTATTTTAACGGCATCCGCCCCCGCCTCCCTGGCCGCGTTCATGATCGCCACCGCACGGTCAAAATCCATCAGGTGATTGGCGGACATCTCCGCGATCACAAAAACAGGGGAGTCCTCGCTGATGAGACGCTTGCCGATATATATTTCCTTCTCCATAACCTTCTCCTTTCCGGTTCCGTTCCCGCATTTCAGACCTGCATTCCGGAAATGCGTATCGGAACAGCTTCGCCTGCTTACTCCGCCATTGCGCCATCCACCCGCATCTGTCTTTCCAGCTCCAGAATATCCCTCCTGCGCTCTCCGATCTTTTTGGCGGGAATGCCCGCATATATGGACCACTCTTCCGTACTCTTATTGCAGAGGGACAGGCTTCCCACCGACGTGCCTTCCGCCACCGTCACGCCCGGCAGAACCACACTGTTACAGCCGAGAATGGTATATTTTCCGATTCGCACCGGCTTGCTGATCATGCCGGGTCTGTATTTGTCGGGCACCATGGAATTCGTCATGGAAGCCCCGCTGTAATCGTCCGACACGGCATAAATGGTACACTTTCCCGCAAGCCCCGAAAAGTCCTCCATCACAATACCCGCATCTCCTCCGTGGAGTCCGCAAAACTGTGAAATATGAACGTAATTCTGCAAGGTAACCGTTCCGCTGATAACCGTAAAATCGTCAATCCTCACATGGCTGCCCACTCTCAGCTTCTCCGGGCTGTAGAGCACCGCATGCCTGCCGATACGCACATCCTCACCATATTCCTGTAAGCCAAGCTCCTTAAGCTCTTCCCTCGATAAATAGTTCTCCAATTATTTTCCCTCCATTCCCGCACTGTGACTCCCCTAACGGGGAAATTTTTTCCTATCGGATCAGCGGCCCGTCCGAACCGTCACAACCCGACATCCGCATCAGCCGATATTTCATCTCCGCGATCTGCCAGTCCGTAGGATTATCAATGTCCTGTACCTCCAGTTCCGGCACCACAAGCGGCAGGATGTTTCCCGTCATGACTTTTTTCGTGCGCCGAAAAGCTGCCGTTCGGAACACATAAAACTGCCCCGCATCGTGATAATGTGGCTGCAGGTCCTGAGAACGGCTGTCCAGATATTCGGGATGACTGAACACCAGCCTTCCCTCCTCCATGATCAGCGCCCGCTGGGGAGGATAGGAAAATGCCACCACCGGAACCAGAGAATCTGCGTCGCACTCTCTCAACCTCTCCACCGCATTTCTCAGCTTCTCTCCCGTCACAAAAGGAGCGGTGGGATAGATACAGCAGCCGATATCAAACCTCTCTCCCCGCTTTTCATACTCTTCCAGCACCTCCAGCAGCACATCACTGGTGGAAGCATAATCATTCGCCGTTTTCTCACTGCGTGCAAAGGGCACTTCAGCGCCGTATTTTTTCGCAATATCAGCGATCTCCTCATCCTCCGTGGACACCATGACACGGTCAAACACACCGGCGGCAGCCGCTGCCTCAACAGAATATGCCAATATGGGCTTCCCACAGAATTCCCTGATATTTTTCCGCGGAATCCGCTTGCTTCCGCCTCTCGCCGTAATGATCGCTATCGTTCTCATTTTAATCTGCACCTTTCAGCGTTCCCGGATCAGGCTCTCATGCCCATGGTCCTATCACGGTTGTCACCATTTGATCCGCACCTCTCAGCCCTGCCATCCGACAGTATGTTTCCATTTTCCGGGAATGTTTCCGTTTCACATTCCTTTTGCCCTTTTCCGGACGAACAGCTTCAAACGATACAACAGATAAAATCCAAGATTCCACTTCTGCTGCAATGCGATCAGCTGCTGTTCCTCCCTGCCGGTATACTTCCGGTAATAGGCATTCCTCTCAAACAAAGGAAAGCGCTCCCTGATTCCCGCCCGCAATTCTCTCACAAAAGACAGTTTTGGGTGCTCCACCCCCGCCATATAGGAAAATAAAGTATTCACATAATACAGTTCCGCAAATCGATACTCGATCTCACTCTCATACTCTCCCAAAAATCCCCGCTCTTTGCACCGGTCATAAAGCATTGCCGCCGCTTTCATGCGATCCCGGCACTTTTCCTCTGTTATGCCATGCACTGTGGACACCTGATGCTGGTAATAATAGTACAGAGGCTCCTCCACCTTCTCAAACCGGGTAAAATACAGAGACCACAGCGGCCCGGCACAGTTGTCCTCGTAAAAGATCCCCTCCGGAAAATCCAGCCCGTTTTCCACGATGACTCTCCGCCGGTAGACCTTGATCACCATACTTCCCATACGCATCAGCAGGCTTTTATGCTTTTCCCTGTCCAGTACGCCTGTCTGATCCATGGTATTGTTCTGTACGATCTTTCCCACCTGAAAGGTGTGCTCTGACACCAGATTGTAATCACATCCCACCAGATCCGCTCCGGTTTCCTCCCCCTTTCGGATCAGCTTCTCATAGAAATCAGGCGTCACCCAGTCATCACTGTCGATAAAACCCACCCACTCGCCCCGGGCGAACTTAAGCCCTTCATTTTTGGCTCCGCCCTGACGTCTGTTCTGAGGATAGGTGACGACTTTCACCCTGTGGGGATAAGCCTTCTCATAGTCCCGCAAAATGGCAAGGGAGCTGTCCGTGGAGGCATCGTTCACCGCCAGGATCTCATAGTCCTCCAGGGTCTGATTCACCAGCGAGTCCATACAGTAATTTAGTTTTCCCCCTGCCGCCATATTGTACACCGGCACAATAATACTCAGCTTCATAAGCTGCCTCTCTCAAGGACTGCCTTACCGCCCTCCACTCTGTACACAAGCTCACACTTTTCAATGGTCTGCAGCCGGTGGGC
>JAIEKC010000499.1:0-2980 GCA_029064505.1 Acetatifactor sp. | reverse complement strand
CCCCAGCACATTGGTCTGTACGAAGACCTCCGGATTCCGGATGCTTCTGTCCACATGGCTCTCGGCGGCGAAATGCGCCACTCTGTCAATATCGTTCTCCCTGAATATCCGGGCAATCGCCTCCTTATCGCAAATATCCGCCTTCACAAAAGTGTAGTTCGGTCTGTTCTCTATATCCTTCAGATTCTCCAGATTTCCCGCATAAGTCAGAGCATCCACATTGATGATGCGAATCTCGTCTTCATACTTCCGAAACATATAATGAATGTAATTGGAGCCGATAAATCCCGCTCCGCCGGTCACCAGATATGTCCTCATAAATTATCCCTTTCCTTATATATTAATTACCACAAATCTTGAACAGTTTCCTCTTCTTTTCCGTCTGCTCAAGCCGGCTTTGCAGATGCACGTCCATCCGCTTGGCTCTGCCCTTCGCCTCTTCTTTTTTCCGCCTGCCTCGGGCAGACCCGCAAAATCTTTGATTTTACGGGTTCGCTTCGCTCGCCAAATGGCCGACCATGCATCTGTCCAAGCCGGCTTGGCAGATGCATGTACGTCCATTAGGCTCTGCCCTTTACGGACATTTTAACATACTTTGACTCGTTATGGCTATATATTTTTATATCTGTATTACTTTAATATCCCAGATAGCTCAGATTCATATCCACTTTTCCTTTGATCCCGCTGACGCTTCCGGTGGATTTGTACTGCCACAGGTCGTATTTTCCCGTGTATGTGGGGGAGGCTGCATACTGAGCCAGCCATATCTTGTAAGCGCTCAGCTCGCCTGCATTCAGCTTGCTGGTCAGCCATGTTTTATTGGCATAGACGCCCGCCGTATAACCGGCATCCTGTATGGTTTCGCAGAATGCCCTGCACACCGCCGTTCTGGTCGCCCTGTCAATGGAATCCGCACGTCCGCCGCTGGGCTCCACATCCAGAAATACCGGGTAGGAAATCTTGTAACCCTTGATCTGCTCCAGCACCATGGACGCCTCTTCCACCGCTTCCACCTCGTCCACCGCCTGAGTGAAGAAATAGACGCCGACCTTTAAGCCCGCTGCCGTAGCGCCCTGAATATTGGCAACGAATTTGGGATCCTCGATCAGTTTGCCCTGAGAAGAGCCTCTGTAACCACATCTTATGATCACATAGGATACACCGGAATTGCTCACTGCCGCCCAATCAATATTTCCGTTCCACTTGGACACATCAATACCCATATCCCCGGAACCCGTCACCAGAGATCCGTCACTTGCAAAATTGTATTTTGCACCCTGGATCACCTGTTCGCCGGTGACTTTTTCACCGTTGGAATTGAAATAGTAAACCTTTCCGTCCAAAGTCTGCCATCCGGAATACTTGGAGTCGCCTCTCACAAAAAACTTATCCGCCGTATAGTAATCCGCATAAACAGCCTCTCTGTAAGTGCCGTTGTCCAACACATACAGCTGATTGCCGCCGGCATCTTTCAGTTTGGTAACGCGATCCTCTCTGGGATGACTTTTCACCGTGACCGAAAAATTTTCCGTAACTGTTTTCCCATTCTCCGTGTAGCTCACCGTAACAGTCGTACTGCCCGGATTGACCCCTGTAACGGTCACTGTCGTTCCCGATGCGGAAACCGCAGCCACATTGGTATCTGCGGACGCAGCCGTCACAGCGGGAGATGTTGCTGCGGCACCTGACACCGTGGCATTGACCGTAATCGTACCGGCGGAGAATACTGTCACCTCCGACTGATCCAATGTGATACCCTGTAACGCGAGAGGCGGGTTCGCACCGGAAACCGTCGTCTTTGTTTCCGCCACCTTAGTCAGACTTCCTGACGATGCCAGCGTGGCAGGATCGGGAATGGCGCTTTTGGACACCTCGTTGTAAGTGGCATCTATGACTTTGCTCTCCACCCAGTCAACGGTGTCCGGCAGGGAAGACTCCACTACCGTGACATTCTGCTTGGTATCCTCCTTCGCCGCATTGATCTCGGACTCTTTCTTGATCTCGTTGGATACATCCACTTTTTTATAATCGATATCCTTTTTTACTTCCACCTTTTGCGGGGTTGAGGATATGTTATAGTCGCTGTATTTCTCATCCGACAATGTCTCCATGACCACTGTATAGCTGCCGGGTGTAATATCCTTTTTATAAATAATGCCGTCCATATCGTCGTCGGACCAGACCACACTCTTGCCGTCAGGTCCGGTCACCGTTACGGTGAAGGGCACATTGGAGATCAGCTTGCCGTTGGCCTGATTGATAAATTTGATCTTCAGATCCTTCTGCACGGATGTCAGGTTCAGGGATACCGTAATATTCCTTCCGTACTCCGTCTCCTGATACTCCTTGGGCTGCTCCGTATCCTGCACCTGAACCGCTTCCGCTGCCGCCATACGTGCAAGTTCCGCATCAGCCACTGCAAGAAGACCGCGCTCCCCAATCATGTCAATACCGTCCAACTGGCTGCCCACACCGGCAAAATCAGCCACCTGCCCCTCCACGATCCTGGAGTTGACGTATAAGCTTCCTGTCACCAGGGCCAACACAAGTACTGCCACACCCATGCCGGAGATCACTTTGTCCATGACGCTCATTGCGCCTATGCCGCGCTGCAGCCTTTGGAAAAATCCCCCATGGGTATGCGGCTCCTTTTTCGGCGGCTTGTGATATCTGCCTGCACCGGACTTGTCTTTTGCGTAATACTCCGGCTCCCTGCGGTATTCCTCCTCGTAATATTCCGACTCCCCGTAAACTTCTGTCTCTTCGACAGCTTCTTCGTAATATTCCGGTTCCCCGTAGAACTCTGCCTCTTCGACATTCTCAGGTTCCCCGTAAAATTCCGCCTCTTCGAAGTTCCCCGATTCAACATAGTACCCCTGTTCACCGTAGGCTTCTGTCTCTTCAGCAGACTCTGATTCCACATAATACTCTGATTCTCCGTAAAGCTCTGTCTCTTCGACAGCTTCTTCGTAATACTCCG
>JAIEKC010000498.1:0-1863 GCA_029064505.1 Acetatifactor sp. | reverse complement strand
CTTTTCCCTGTGTCAAAATAGCTGAACGTATTCAATGCAACACGGTTCATATACGCATTCATGGCTTTTGTATCACCATGCAGCAGTGATCTGACAAAATCATTGTAATCCGTCTGGACACATTTGAACCAGCCGCGCACCATATTATGGAACATGCGCTTTACCTCATAGTTTGTAAGGGTCAGTTCATACTCTGCCTCTTCTCCGTCCTCTAACTGCCCTTCCCTGTCATAATCCAGAACCTTCAGATAACCGCTTGCAAGAAGCAGGGACCAGACCGCAGACTCACTGTGATCAAGTTGGTCATAAACAATCTGCTCATCAATACAAACCTGTATTTTCCCGCCCTGAAGCAGTATTTCGAACTGTTCCTTGATCCCGCGGTTTCCCTCCCGCAGAAGTTTTCCCGCCAGACTGTTGGAGCTGGTATTCGCCCAATAGGTAGAAATTTTTCCCGAATCCAGATAATTCATAATAGACCATGGATTATAAATGTCTGTATGCTCTCCGAATATGAAACCGTCATACCAACGCTTTACCTGTGCCTTCTCCTCCGAAAGTCCGTACTCATCCAATGCGGAAAATACCTCTTCCTCCGTAAAACCAAAAGCCGCAGCATATTTTTCCGACGTAGCCATCACTACCTCCAGATTGTTCAGATCTGAAAAAAGGGAATCCTTGCTGACTCTGGTGATCCCTGTCATGATAGCCCTCTCCAGCCAGGGATTCGTCTTAAATGCGGAGTTAAACATGCTTCTGGTAAATCCCGCCATCTCTGTCCAATAGTCGTCCACATAAGCCTCCTGCATGGGAGTATCATACTCATCCAACAGGATTATTACCTTTTTCCCATAATAGCGGTACAGATAATCACACATTTTATAAATTGCCAGTGTAGCCACCACTTCCGACATATCCGTGCGGACCGAATCAAAATAATCTCTGTCTGCCGCTGTCATCCATGCACAGTCTCTGAGGAAATGATTCTTAATATACAGATCCGTGATCAATTGACAGATTCTTTCCCTTGCCGCGGGATAGCTTCTCTCCTTCACATTGGCAAAGGACAGGCTGATCACCGGATAAGTCCCCTGAATCTCCCGGTATTTCTCATTTTTCCAGACAGAGAGTCCCCGGAACACTTCACTCTTATCCGCATAGTTCACAGAGAAAAACTGCTCCACCATGCTCATATTCAACGTTTTTCCGAATCGGCGGGGACGGGTGATAAGCGTAACGCTGTCCTCACTCTCCCACCACTCCCTGATAAAGGAAGTCTTATCAATGTAAAAGCAATTCTTTCTGATCAGGTCTCCGAAATCCTGTAATCCTATACCAATGGTTCTTGCCATAAATACCTCCCGAATTTGCCTCACAGGCCGGTGATTCAAACACACTCCAGTATAGCTGATTCCAGAGGATTTTACAATCAACTTCTGATCTCACCTCCCATAAATTATGGCGAACATCTGTCAGAAAGCAGACTAAATCCTTAATGCTTCACCGAAAAATAATTGATCAGGATCTCCTTGATATGGTTATAACGTCTGGCATAGGAATTCTCCACACGGATGATCTGCATGTTATGGGCGCTGCAGATCTCATTTTTCTTCCGGTCGCGGTTCCTGACCACCTCATCCTCAAAGTGCTCCTTGCCGTCCAGTTCGATAGCCAGCACCGGAATGTCCGCAGATCCCTGACGCTCGTAAACCACAAAGTCAAAACGCCCGGAATAGAACAGATCACTGTAGTTGACATTGTTTTCAAAGACCTGGGAGATGGCTACCTCCTTCTTTACACTATAACGGTTCTGGGACAGCCAGATATTTTCCAGGGCATGGTTCAGGTTGGCCATAAAGGCGT
>JAIEKC010000497.1:0-2893 GCA_029064505.1 Acetatifactor sp. | reverse complement strand
GAGAAAACGTGGAAGACAAACAGAGCTTATCTGCCGGAATGATGCATGTGTCGAAGTGTGCCCGCAAATGTATTCTGCCGGTGGTGTCACGCTCTGTGGAATGCATTTTCAGATGTCCGGGCGACTGTCCGGCAGAATGGGAATAAAATTAGGAGAAAGAATCGTTATGTGGGAAATTATCAAGGCAATTATTTACGGAGTTGTGGAAGGTATCACAGAATGGCTGCCTATCAGCAGCACCGGCCACCTGATCCTGGTGGAGCATCTGATCCCTTTTCAGGGGGTCAGTGAGGATTTCTTCGGGATGTTCGATGTTGTGATCCAGCTGGGAGCCATTCTGGCGGTGGTTGTTCTGTTCTGGGATCAGATATGGCCCTTTGCGCTTACCGGGAAGGAGAGGGCAGGGCAGACCGGGCTTGTTTCCTATTTTAAGAAGGATATCTGGACACTCTGGTTCAAGATCCTTGTCTCCTGTGTGCCGGCGGCGGTCATCGGAGTGCTTTTTGATGATGTGTTTGACGCTTTGTTCTATAATCCGCCCTGTGTGGCTATCGCCCTGGTGGTATTCGGCATTGCATTTATCCTCATTGAGAACTGGAATAAGGGAAGAAGACCGAAGGTGACAGCACTGTCGGAAATCACTTATCAGACGGCGCTGCTGATCGGAATCTTTCAGGTGATCGCGGCAGTCTTTCCCGGAACCTCCCGTTCCGGTGCGACCATTGTGGGAGCGCTTTTGATCGGAGTATCCAGAACCGTGGCGGCGGAGTATACCTTCTTTCTCGCCATTCCTGTCATGTTTGGAGCCAGCCTGCTGAAGGTGGTGAAGTTTGGATTTGAATTTACGTCCCTGGAGCTGACCCTTCTGGCGATCGGAACGGTGGTGTCCTTCATCGTATCGCTGTATGTACTGCGCTTTTTGATGGGATATATCAAAAAGCATGATTTTAAGGTCTTTGGGTGGTACAGGATCGTGTTGGGGATTATAGTGCTGGGTTATTTCTTGATTGTGGCATAGGATATAAACCGTGACGGATAACCGGGAGAAGCAAAATGATCAGAGTATTCATATATCACAACAGTCCGGAAAAAATAAAATTAATACAGAAAACAATTATGGCGTATTTTCAAAAAATACGCCATTCTTATCATCTAACGTGTTGCTGCAGGTATGAGGATGCTGCAGCTTACATAAAAACCATGGGGAAAAAGGATGATATTTTCTTTTTTGACTTTTCTGACTTTTCCGGAGCGATTCTTCTCGCCAGCCATCTGCGAGAACAGAATTTAATGGCATCCTGGGTCTATATGGAGGGCACGTCGGAAAACCTTTACCGGGCTTTGTATGCGCAGCCATCCGCGTATGTCGGAGATGCGGTAAATGAAAAGGAAGTCCTGACCACACTGCGGCAGCTGGTGCAGCGCAGCCTGCAGATGCAGAAAAAGTATTATTTCTGCTTTAAACTGGAGGGGGAATACCTGCGTATTCCCTTTGAGGAGATCAGTTATTTTGAAAGTAATGCCAAGAAGGTAACGTTACATCAGGTGAAAAGTGATAAATGCTATTTTTTTACAGCGAAACTGGATGATATCTCTAAACAGCTTTCCTCCGATTTTATCCGTTGTCACCAGAGCTATCTGGTCAACATGCAGGAGATCAGGTGTCTGGATATCAAAAATCATCTTTTTCGGCTTCGTTCTAATGAGGAGATCATGATCAGCCGCAGGAGCTATAAAGAAACAAAGGAAAAATATGAGCAGTTTCTGACTGGATGGAGTACTAGGAAATATGATACCGTTTTTACCTGATATGCGCCCACATTTTCCGGAAACAGGACGGGAACGGAGATTCATGTTACAATAAGGCATGACCAGAGCAGGAAGCCTTCCGCAGGCTGCTAGGAGGAATGTATGCTTGATTTTTTAGAAATATTTGGTTTGGATGACGATGAAGACAACGGGATATTTGAAGGGGAAAGTGAAGATGCAGAAAAGGGTATTTCGATGTCGGGCATGGAGCCTGAAGAGGATTTTCTGATGTCGGGCACGGAGCTGAAGGAGGATATGTGTGTGGTTGACGGGGACGCGGAAAGAATGCTGTTGGACAGCGCTGGGGATGGTATTCCTGATCTTTTTGTGACGGAACAATATATGGATACTAATGAGGATGGTTTGCCTGACCTTTTTCTGACGGATATCGGAAGAGACACAGATGGGGACGGTATTGTGGACGATCACTCTGTCATTACCGGAATGGATCTGGACGGAGACGGCATAATTGACCTGATGGAGGTGGCGGAAGACTTTGACAATGACGGTCTGTTTGACAGCGTACAGGAATTTGCGGATCCGGATGGCGACGGAATGTGGGATTCTCTGGGGGAAAATATGAACCCTATGGACGGAAATGCTCCGGCATATGAGCAGTTTGATCCGTATAGTACAGAGATGGAGCATATTGTGGGCAATCCGGCAGAAGAGATGGGAAACTGGCACTGGCAGGAGACGGACAGCAGTTGTGCGGTGGCATCCCAGGAGTTTATTCTGGAGCGGCTGACGGGCCGGGAGTTTGAAGAAAGTGAACTGCGGGAGCTTGCGGAGGAGCAGGGCTGGTATGATCTCTATGGGGGGACAACCATGAGCGATGTGGGGAATATTCTGGAGCACATGGGTCTGACTGTGGAGCGGAGCCATGGGAATTCCATGGAAAATATGGAGAGATGTCTCAAGAACGGCGGCGAAGTGATCGCATGTGTGGACGGACTGGAACTCTGGCTGGGAGAGGATAATGACCTGTTTGGCCCCGGGATGGATGCGAATCATGCGGTACAGGTGATAGGGATCGATCACAGTAATGCCGGCCATCCCATGGTGATCCTCAATGACCCTGGAG
>JAIEKC010000496.1:0-2732 GCA_029064505.1 Acetatifactor sp. | reverse complement strand
GCACGGTTCCCAGGATCACACCCACAGCAAAACCTTTGCCGCGGAACCGGTTTTTCACAGTCGGAAACTCTGCCACTTAACCAATTTCACAACAGGGAAATCTGCCGCGGAACCGGTTTTTCACAGCTGGAAATCTGCCGCAGCACCGATTTTCACAACAGAAAACTCTGCCACTTAACCGATTTTCACAGCGGGAACCCCCGGCCGGTTGGACCGCTACTTCAATTCCGCAATATAGCGCCTCAGAGCGTCCTCCCATGACGGCAGCTTCTCAAAACCGTTCTCCGTCAGCTTCTCCTTGCTCATACGGCTGTTCATGGGGCGGTTGGCCTTTGCACCGTATTCCGCCGAAGTCACGGGAACCACATTCACCTTCACGCCGGCTTCCCGAAAGATGGCACATGCAAAATCATACCAGGAACAGAAGCCCTCGTTGGTGGCATGGTATATCCCGTACTTTTCCGTCTGGACCATATCCACCAGCAGCCTTGCCAGATCATAGGTATAGGTGGGGGAACCAAACTGATCGTTGACCACCGTGATGGTATCATGAGTCTCAGCCAGCTTCAGCATAGTCTTCACGAAATTCTTTCCGTTAATGCCAAATACCCATGCGATACGCACGATGAAATACTTCTCCAGAAGCTCCTGAACCGCCAGCTCCCCTTCATACTTGGTCTGCCCGTATACACTCCTGG
This sequence comes from Acetatifactor sp., assembly GCA_029064505.1. Taxonomy (GTDB): domain Bacteria; phylum Bacillota; class Clostridia; order Lachnospirales; family Lachnospiraceae; genus Acetatifactor. The sequence goes on along the minus strand of JAIEKC010000496.1, from coordinate 2,034 downwards.
GGGCTCTCTCATCCTCCGGTTCCCAGACATTCTCTCCCTGCCCGTCAAACACATAATCCGTGCTGATATAGATCATTCGGATATCCAGATCTTTGCAGACCCTTGCAATATTCCGGGGACCGTCTGCGTTAACTTTCCGACATGCCTCCACATTCTCCTCGGCCGCATCCACCGCCGTATAGGCAGCACAATGAATTACCGCATCCGGGGCCGCCTCCCTGATCACCTTGTCCACACTGACAGCATCGGTGATATCCATCTCCTGAATGTCCACACCTACGGCCTCAATACCTCTCTTCTCCAATTCATTGACTACATCATAGCCCAGCTGACCTTTTACGCCTGTAACCAAAACCTTCATACACTGTCTCCATTTCTTTTTGCAACAGGGGCAATGCCGCGTGGCATCGCCCCTGATTCATGACAATAGGCAATTTGCAGAACATACCTTACATTGTTTCGATTTGTGCTATTCGTTGTCTTCGGCTACAGCGACCATTTCTCCTGCTGTCTCCTCCGCATCCTCTGTCTCGTCAAAATCATCCGTCTCTTCCGATACTTCCGATTCATTCAGCTCCTCATTATCGTCAGAACCGAATTCATTCTCCATACCGGCTTCTCCGGTCATGTCAAACTCATCCTCCATGTCAAGTTCATCGAAAGAGATCGTCTCCGTCTCATCCGTGTTCAGCCTGGTATTTCGATATCTCTTCATACCTGTACCTACAGGGATCAGCTTACCGATGATGACATTCTCTTTCAGACCGATCAGGTTATCCACCTTGCCCTTGATAGCGGCTTCTGTCAGTACCTTGGTGGTCTCCTGGAAGGATGCCGCTGACAGGAAGGAGTTGGTAGCCAATGCAGCCTTGGTGATACCCAGCAGCACCTGCTTACCTTCTGCAGGCTCCCTTCCTTCCGCCGTAAGCCGCTCGTTCATATCCTCATACTCGAGAACATCCACCAGCGTACCGGGAAGGAATTCCGTATCTCCGTTGGTCTCAATGCGGATCTTCTTCAACATCTGCCGCACAATGACTTCAATATGCTTATCTGCAATATCAACACCCTGCAGACGGTATACACGCTGTACCTCGCGGAGCATGTAATCCTGAACGGCACGGATACCCTTGATCTTCAGCAGGTCATGAGGATTTACGCTTCCTTCTGTCAGCTCGTCACCGGCCTCCAGGATCTGCTCATCCATGATCTTGATACGGGAACCGTAAGGAATCAGGTAAGTCTTGCTCTCACCGGTTTCATCATTTGTGATGACCACCTCACGCTTTTTCTTGGTATCCTTGATCTCCGCCCTGCCGCCGAACTCGGCAATGATCGCAAGTCCTTTGGGCTTTCTGGCCTCGAACAGCTCCTCTACACGGGGAAGACCCTGTGTGATGTCATCGCCGGCCACGCCGCCGGTATGGAAAGTTCTCATGGTCAGCTGGGTACCGGGCTCACCGATGGACTGCGCCGCAATGATGCCGACTGCCTCGCCCACCTGTACCGCCTCACCGGTGGCCATGTTGGCACCGTAACATTTTGCACAGATACCCACATGGGAACGGCAGGTCAGAATGGTACGGATCTTCACCGCCTCCACGGGCTCGCCCTTCTCGTTCACACCGACACTCAAAATTCTGGAGGCACGGCTGGGTGTGATCATATGATTCCGCTTTACAATAACATTGCCGTCTCTGTCCATGATATCTTCGCAGGAATATCTTCCTGTGATTCTGTCTTTCAGACTCTCAATGGTCTCTTTACCGTCCATGAATGCCTTGACCACCATTCCGGGGATCTCCGTCCTGCCTTCACAGCAGTCCACCTCCCGAATGGACAGCTCCTGGGATACATCCACCATACGTCTGGTCAGATAACCGGAGTCAGCCGTTCGCAGCGCGGTGTCGGACAGACCCTTGCGAGCGCCGTGAGCGGACATAAAATACTCCAGTACGTCCAGGCCTTCACGGAAATTAGATTTGATAGGCAGCTCAATGGTTCTGCCGGTGGTATCCGCCATCAGGCCACGCA
>JAIEKC010000495.1:0-1401 GCA_029064505.1 Acetatifactor sp. | reverse complement strand
CTTTGAACCGCTGCAGGTTGTCTATGGAGACGGGCTGGCTAATTTTGAGGAGCTCTGCAAGATGAATGTGGGTACGGCAGTGATCGTCAGGGGTACGGTAGTGGCGACCCCCGAGGCAAAGCAGCCCTTTGAACTGCAGGCGGCGGAGGTTCTGGTAGAGGGGCCTTCCACAGCGGATTACCCTTTGCAGAAAAAGCGCCACTCCTTTGAGTATCTGCGCACTATTTCGCATCTGCGTCCCAGGACCAACACCTTCCAGGCCGTATTCAGGGTGCGATCCCTGATCGCCTATGCCATTCACACTTTCTTTATGGACAGGGGCTTTGTCTATGTGCACACGCCTATCATCACCGGGAGTGACTGTGAGGGTGCAGGAGAGATGTTCCAGGTGACCACCATGGATCTGGAAAATATTCCCCGCACGGAGGACGGCAAGGCGGACTTTTCACAGGACTTTTTCGGAAAGGCTACAAATCTGACGGTCAGCGGACAGCTGAATGTGGAAACCTATGCGTTTGCGTTTAAGAATGTATATACTTTCGGTCCTACCTTCCGCGCGGAAAATTCCAACACCACCAGACATGCGGCGGAATTCTGGATGATCGAGCCTGAGATGGCCTTTGCGGATCTGAAGGATGATATGATGTTGGCGGAGGGTATGCTGAAATACGTGATCCGTTATGTGTTGGACAATGCGCCTGAGGAGATGGCGTTCTTTAACCAGTTTGTGGATAAGGGACTGATCGGGCGACTGGAGCATGTGGCCAATTCCGATTTCGGCCATGTTACTTACACGGAAGCGATAGAGATCCTGGAGAAGCACAATGAAGCTTTTGACTATAAGGTGCATTGGGGCTGTGACCTGCAGACAGAACATGAGAGATATCTGACAGAAGAGGTATTTAAGCGCCCTGTCTTTGTCACGGATTATCCCAAGGAGATCAAGGCATTCTACATGAAGCTCAATGAGGATGGCAGGACGGTGGCGGCTATGGACTGTCTGGTGCCCGGCATCGGTGAGATCATTGGCGGCAGCCAGCGTGAGGATAAGCTGGAGGTGCTGGAGCAGAGAATGGATGAAATGGGATTGAACAGGGAGGATTATGACTTTTATCTGGATCTGAGAAGGTATGGTTCCGTGCGACATGCGGGCTTCGGACTGGGCTTTGAGCGATGCGTCATGTACCTTACGGGCATGAGCAATATCCGTGATGTCATTCCCTTCCCCAGAACCGTGCATACCTGCGATTTATAGGGAACTGTTCAGCCCCTGTGCCGTCTTGTCCCCGGAAAGTACAGGAGTACCGATGCCATGGGGGCTGAATTACTGCAAATGAACAGGGAACTGAACTCTTCCTGATACTTGCTGCTGTTTGCCTTTAAATGAGATGTTTATAATTC
>JAIEKC010000494.1:0-1342 GCA_029064505.1 Acetatifactor sp. | reverse complement strand
GAGTATCATTGAGTCGGAATCTTTCAGTATGCCCTGGTCGCCGAAAGATTTCCGGGACCTTCTGACCAGAGATTACTGCGTGTATCTGGTGGCGCTGGCAGACGGTGAAGTTGCGGGCTGCTGCGGAATGACAAATATCTGTCAGGAGGGAAATATTGATAATGTGGTGGTGGCGAAGCGCTTCCGCAACAGAGGGATTGCCTGTGCCATGCTAAAGAGCCTCATCGCCGCAGGGGAAGAGGCGGGGATTACAGCTTTTACTTTGGAAGTGCGGGTCAGCAATGCGGCAGCGATCCATCTGTATGAAAAGCTTGGCTTTGTATCGGAAGGAATACGTCCTCGATTTTATGAGAAGCCCACAGAAGATGCCAGAATTATGTGGAAAAGGACCGCCAGCAATTACCAACGCAAAATATGATAAAATCCTGTACAATGTGTATGTAACTTGATGGCATGGGTGAAAGCATTGCCATGTTTGTAAGGAGAGAAGACGGAGGATAAGATGCGCAGATACAGGATGGGACAGGAAAACGAATTAACACAGGTGTTATGTAATCAGTGCGGCAGAGAACTGAAGGTGGAAGACGGATATCTGAAAGAAGGATGTTTTACGGCAGATGCTATTTTTGGATATTTCAGTAAAAAAGATGGAGATCATTACCATTTTGATCTCTGTGAAGAGTGTTTTGATAAATTGACGGCTCAGTTTTCAGTGCCTGTGGAGATCCGTCAGGAAACAGAACTTTTATAAAATAAAAACAGTTTCGTTGCGAAAGTGACAGGAGCGTTATACTGCGGAAACGGAACTGGAGTGGCGGGAGAGAAAACATGTTGGATGTAAGTCTGCTGGGAACGGGCGGCATGATGCCCCTTCCCTACCGATGGCTCACTTCACTGATGCTTCGGTATAATGGAAAAAGCATATTGATCGATTGCGGAGAAGGAACGCAGATCGCGCTCAGGGAAAAGGGATGGAGTCCCAAACCCATCGACATCATATGTTTTACGCATTTTCATGCCGACCATATCAGCGGACTTCCCGGCATGCTGCTCACCATGGGCAATGCGGAGCGCACGGAACCGTTGCTGCTGATAGGCCCGAAAGGGCTGGGCAGAGTGGTCGGAGCCCTGAGGATCATTGCTCCGGAGCTGCCCTTTGAGATCAAATGTATGGAAATAACAGAGGGCGAGCAGACAATTTCTTTTGACGGATTTCAGATTAAGGCTTTCAAGGTGAACCACAATGTGGTATGCTATGGATATAGGATGATCGTGGAACGGAGCGGAAGGTTTGACAGGGAACGCGCGTTGGAACAGGAGATTCCGATGAAGTTCTGGAGCA
>JAIEKC010000493.1:0-1916 GCA_029064505.1 Acetatifactor sp. | reverse complement strand
GTATTGATGGAGTGACTTACACTGGTGTGGACGAAAACGGCGCTCCTGTATGGACGGATGAGATGAAGGAAAATCCCAATAATATGTCCATCACTTCCAAGTATGGCATTCAGCAGCAGATGTGCCCGAGAGTTCTGACGGAATATGAATTTCAGCTGATCCAGGGGCCTCTTACGCTGGCGGGAAAGGAATTGTGCGAACCTTATTATGTGGATCCCTATTTCCCCGTCCGGTATACGAAGGAGGAATCAGAGCAGATGACCAATTACAATTCTGCAGTTACACCCATTATCAATCAGTATACGGATCAGTTTATCTCGGGAGCGCTGCCAATGAGCCAGTGGGAGACCTTCCGGAATGAGCTGAAGACCCTGGGGGCAGAACAGATGGGAGAAATCTTTACGGCGGCCCAGAGCAGAATGGGAGAATAGAGGGGGGAATCGTCATGCAGACCTACTATGACAGCTTGTGTGTAAAGACTTATGACAGCAGAGAAGAAATGGGGGCTGCCGCGGCAAAGGACGCGGCGGCATGCCTGAGAAAGCTTTTGGAGGAAAAGGAAGAGGTGAGCTGCATGTTTGCGGCAGCTCCCTCGCAGAATGAGTTTCTGGCGGCGCTTTTAAAGGAACCGGGGATAAACTGGCAGAGAGTGCACGCGTTTCATATGGACGAATACTGCGGACTTGCGCAGGGGAGTGAGGGAACCTTCAGCCGTTTCCTGCTGGATGCCGTGTTCGACAGGAAGCCCTTTTGTTCGGTCAATCTGATCAACGGGGAAGGGGACTTTGAGAAGGAATGCAGGCGCTATGAGGCTCTTTTGAAGAAACATCCTGTGGACATTGTCTTTATGGGAATCGGGGAGAACGGGCATATAGCTTTCAACGATCCCCAGGTGGCGGATTTTGAGGATGAGGCGGTGGTCAGAAAAGTGGAGCTTGACGGGAAATGCCGCAGACAGCAGGTGAATGACGGATGCTTTCCTTCTCTGGAGCAGGTGCCTGTCCATGCATTGACAGTAACGGTTCCCGGTCTGATGAGTGCAGGATATCATTTTTGTATCGTGCCGGGAATCCGCAAGGCGGAGGCCGTGAGAGACACCCTTACGGGGCCTGTGGAGGAAAGCTGCCCCGCAAGCATTCTGCGCCTGCAGACGGCGGCCTGTCTGTATCTGGACAGAGAATCCGCCTCCCTGCTCTGAGGAGGCACAGCCTCTTGTAAATTCAGGCACAAAGAGATTCTGAGAACCTGTTTGGTGGATAAAGGAGGACTCTATGTTATTTGGTGCTTCAAAAAAGGTGGTAACACCGTCCGCTCCGCTGCGGCTTGCAGGTTACGCCTCCCGGAAGGAAGCTTTTCGGAAGGTGGAGGAGGATATCTATGTAAGAGTCCATGTACAGCGCACGGCGGAAGCACAGCTTGTCTTCATATACGGAGATTTTCTGTGGTGGAATACGCAGTTTGTCGATACTGCCAGAGTGAGGCTGAAAAAGGAGCTGGGACTTCACTGTGATGATCTGTTCTTTGTAGCTTCCCACAATCATTCGGGGCCGGGAACGGGAAACAGTTTTGTCCCGCAACTGGAGCAGGCGGAAGAGAGCTACCGGGATTTTTTGCTTAAAAAAGTTGTGGAAGCGGTAAAGGAGGCCCTGGAAGTTTTGGATGAAGTGACGGTATGGCGCTTTGACGGGAATTCGGATCTTAATGTCTTCCGGAGAATGAAACTGGGAGACCGAATGGAGATGCGTCCTAACTTTCAGATTTCCAGCGACAGACATCTGACCGTTCTGGGATTTTTAAATGCGGACGGAGATATGAGAGGGCTTGTGGTGCATTATCCCTGCCATGCCAATCTTTCCGGACAGAATGTTTTACACCCGGATTATCCCGGGATCGCGCTCAGGCTTCTGGACCAGGCT
>JAIEKC010000492.1:0-9336 GCA_029064505.1 Acetatifactor sp. | reverse complement strand
TGGAAGACCTTTGAACGGGGAGAAGAAAACTGTTATCTCATGACCAACGGTCTGGGAGGATTTTCCTCGCTCACCGCCATCGGATCCTGCAGCCGCAATGATCATGCGGTGCTGATGGCCTGCGTAAAGTCTCCCAATCATCGTTATAATATGATCCACAGGCTGGAGGAACTTCTGCGTTTTGGAGAGGAGAAGATATATATATCCAGTCAGGACCATGGGGACAATGGCGTATCGGACCATGCGGAAAGCGATGTGACAGGCGAGACGTGGGGCAAAGCGGGAAGTGATCCGGAACCGGGCGGGGAAAGCCGCCTGAAAGCAGACATGAAAGGTCAGCGGGGAGCCGGTGCGGCCGGAAAAAACCGCAGGGAGGAAGGGTATCTGTATCAGACTGGCTTTACCTATGAAGATTATCCTGAATGGAGTTATCTGATAAAAGGCGTTGAGATCCGGAAGACCATTGTGCTGATGCAGGGCGGAAACGGGGTTGGGATTTCCTACGAAATACGGAACGGTTCCGGGGAAGATGTGACACTGGAGGTACTGCCCCATCTGCAGTTTGTTCCCAAGGGCGCCCTTCTGGAGGAGACACAGCAGTTTGTGATGGAGGGGCAGAGCATTCTCTCCCAGGGGAAAAGGCTGTATTTCAAGACCAACGGTGAGGTCAGTGAACTGCCGGCGGTTTTCCATGATGATCTGTACTATGCTTATGATGTCTGTGACGGAAGAAGGGCCACAGGCTGTACGCTGGTAAATCATTGCGTGACTTTCACGGTGAGATCCGGGGAAAGAGGCGTACTGGAACTGGTGTATGGAATGACACAGGAATTACCCTCCGCGGAAGAATTGCGGCAGGAGCTCGTAAAATACAGGAAGAGTCTGGCGGAGCAGGCAGGCTTTACGGATGAGACGGCGAAGACACTGGCAGTCAGCGCGGATCAGTTTATTTCCTACCGGGCTTCCACGACGAAGCAGACGATACTGGCGGGTTTTCCTTTCTTTGAGGACTGGGGAAGGGATACCATGATCGCCATAAACGGCTGCTGTCTGGCGACGCACCAGTACGAGACGGCAAAGAGCATTCTGCAGACCTTCCGCACATACTGTCAGAGGGGACTTATGCCGAATCTGTTCCCGGAAGGTGAGGAAGCGCCGGGATATAATACGGTGGATGCCGCCCTGCTGTTCATTCTGGCGGTTTATGAATATTACCGGAAGACGAAGGATGCTGTTTTTGTCAAAAGCATGTACGGCACAATGGCGGAGATCGTCGAGTGGTATCGCAAGGGAACGGATTATGGCATTCATATGGATAAAGATAGGCTGATCGCGGCGGGTCGGGATTACGATCAGGTGACATGGATGGATGTCAGGGTGGGAGATATCCTGCCCACGCCGAGACATGGCAAGCCGGTGGAGATCAATGCCTACTGGTATAACGCATTGTGTATCATGGAGGAGTTCGGACGGCTTTGCCCGGAGCAGTCAGGGGATTACGGCGCTTTGGCGGCACAGGTGAAGGAGAGCTTCGGGCAGTTCTGGAATGAAGAGGCAGGATGTCTGAAGGACGTGCTGTCGGGAACCGAAGCGGATACTCAGATCCGCTGCAATCAGATCTGGGCGGTGTCGCTGCCCTTTTCAGTGCTTTCACCGGAGAGGGAAAAGCAGGTGGTGGATGTGGTGTTCCGGAAATTGTATACGCCCTATGGCCTGAGGACGCTGGACCCGGCAGACAGGGAGTTCAGACCTTTTTATGGGGGAGAACAGCTGGAGAGGGATCTGGCATATCATCAGGGTACCGTGTGGGTATTTCCCCTGGGGGGCTATTACCTCGCATATCTGAAAGTGTATGGCTGTTCGGCAGAGGCTAAGCGATATGTGAAAGAACAGCTGGAAGCTCTGGAAGCCGCTTTGCGGGAGGGCTGTGTAGGTCAGCTTCCGGAGATCTATGACGGCGGAAATCCCGTATCCTCCAAGGGCTGCTTTGCCCAGGCATGGAGTGTGGGAGAGATCCTGCGGGTGTATGACGCGCTGGAGCGCGTATAAAAATCATTCCGGGAAAGCTTTTTTTGCACACTCGCGGCACTGCGTGTGGCGCAAAGCTGTCCCGGTATCCGTATCCGGTAAGCATTGCAGGGAGCAGGCGGTACTTTGGTGAGAACATACCTGATGTTTGCGTAGATTTCGAGAGTCTATAGATTTAAAATAGGGAGGAAAGAAGTTATGTACCGGAATTACGTATTCGATTTCTACGGTACGTTGGCGGATATCCGCACGGACGAGGAAGATCCCGCGCTGTGGAAGAAAATGAGCGAGATCTACCGGGCGTTGGGAGCGGCTTATGAACCCCGGGAGCTGCAATATGCTTTCCGCAGGCTGGAAAACGAAGAAGCGGAGAGACTGGGGCGTGAAGAGCGGAAGAGACCGGGGAATGAAGAGAAGGAACAACCGGAACGCGGGGAGCCTGAGAGTCTTGGACACGGAGGCGGGGACAGACCGGAAGCGGAAAATGCCGAACCGGATCTGACGAAAGTATTTGCCATGCTGTATCATGATAAAAGTGCTTTCTGCGATGCCTCCCAGGCGAAAATGACAGCAATTACTTTTCGCGCTCTGTCCAGAAAGTTTCTGCGCACCTATGACGGTGTGAAGGAGCTTTTGGAAGAATTGCATGAGAGGGGCAGGGGGGTATATCTTCTGTCCAATGCGCAGACGGATTTCACCAGGCCGGAGATAGAGATGCTGGGACTGACCCGCTATTTTGACGGTATTCTTCTGTCTTCGGAGCAGGGCTGCAAGAAGCCGTCCCCGGTATTCTTCCGCAGACTGTTGGAGCAGTACCGTCTGAACCCGGCGGAGAGCATCATGACGGGAAACGATGAGGCTGCGGATATCGCCGGGGCACAGAGCGTGGGGATGGATACACTGTATATCCACACGGACATTTCACCGAAAGAGTACGGGAAAGTACAGGCGACTTACCGTGTCATGGACGGAGATTTCCGGAAGGCAGTACGGATATTGCTGAATGCGGATATAAAGATCAGACAATGACAGGCGGGAGAGTGTAAGGAGGAAAAGCATGTGGAGGAAATTCGGAAAACTGACGGGATATAAGGCAGACGGCCAGACCGTCACATTGGATTTTGAGGGGCAGAAAGCGCAGATCAGAGTGCTTACTCCCAGTATTATCAATGTATTTTACAGTGAGAAAAACGTGCGGACGGGCTCCAAGGCTATAGAAGGTGACAAGACAGTTCCCACAACTGTTCAGACGGAACGGGATGAGGAGGGTCTGTGGATCCGCACGGATGAAATTTCGGTCAGAGTCAGCGACGGATTCTTTGTAGATTTTTATGACAGGGACGGAGTGGAGGTCTGTGCGGATTACCGGGGGGAGCGGGAGCAGCTCCAGAGAGTCAGTCCGGAGGTACTGAAGCTTCTGGAAGAGGAAGGGCATTCCGCGGACGCCCGGAAGCGGGAGCATGCCTTTGAGGTGCTGAAAAAGCTGGAGCCTTCCCAGCATTTTTACGGATTAGGGGATAAGACCGGATTTCTGGATAAGAGACATTATGAGTATGAGATGTGGAATACGGACAATCCCGATCCCCATGTGGACAGCTTTAAGGCGCTGTATAAGTCCATTCCCTTTTTCATTTCGCTGACCGACCGGCATGTGTACGGACTGTTTCTGGACAACACCTTTAAAAGCTATTTTAACATGGGGCAGGAGTCGGAGGAATATTACTGGTTTGCTGCTGACGGAGGCGATCCGGACTATTATTACATTGCGGGAGATTCCATGGCGGAGGTGCTGAGGAACTATACTTACCTGACGGGAACCTGTCCTCTGCCCCAGAAATGGACTCTGGGCTATCATCAGTCCCGGTGGGGGTATGTGACACAGGAGGACGTGGAAGAGGTGGCATCCTCCATGCGTAAATATGACATCCCCTGTGATGTGATTCATTTTGACATAGATTATATGCAGGACTATAAGGTATTTACATGGAACGAAAAGCGCTATCACGGCGACCCGGCGGCATTTTTGCGCCAATTGTCGGCGGATGGATTTAAGGTGGTGACCATCAACGATCCCGGTGTAAAGAAGGAAGAGGGATATGAGATCTACGAGGAAGGGGTCAGAGAGGGATACTTTGCCAGGACTCCTGAGGGTGAGGTCTATATCAATACGGTGTGGCCCGGAGAAGCAGTGTTTCCTGACTTCGGAAATCCCGCCGTCCGGAAATGGTGGGGCAGGAATCAGAAATTCCTGCTGGATCAGGGTGTCCGGGGTATCTGGAACGATATGAACGAGCCTGCCAGCTTCCGCGGTCCGCTGCCGGAGGATGTGGTGTTTACGGACGAAGACAGGGAGACGGTCCATGGGGAGATGCATAATGTGTACGGACACCTGATGGCAAAGGCGGCGTATGAGGGACTGAAGAAACTGGACGGGCGCAGACCCTTTGTGATCACCAGGGCGTGTTATGCCGGGAGCCAGAAGTATGCCACTGCCTGGACGGGAGACAATACCAGTCTGTGGGCTCATCTGCAGATGCTGATCCCACAGCTCTGCAACCTGGGGCTGTCCGGTATGCCCTTTGTGGGCACGGACGTAGGGGGCTTCGGCGCGGATACGACACCGGAGCTTCTGGCAAGGTGGGTTCAGGCGGGATGCTTTTCTCCTCTGTTTCGGAACCATTCTGCCGTAGGAACCAGAAGACAGGAGCCGTGGCAGTTCGGGGAAGAGATCATGGGCATATACCGGAAATATGTGAAGCTGCGCTATCAGTGGATCCCTTATTTTTATGATCTGTTCTATGAGGAGGAGCAGACAGGCGCTCCCATCCTGCGGCCGTTGGTATTTCATTATGAGAAAGATGAGGCAGCCAGGGTGTGCAACGATGAGTTCCTGTTGGGAAGCCGTATCCTGGCGGCTCCTGTGGTGAACCAGGGAGCAAAGAGGCGGATGGTATATCTGCCTGAGGGGGACTGGTATGACTATTGGAATCATGAGAAGCTCACCGGTCCTGTGTGGTTCGTGCGGGAAGCTCCGCTGGACTGCTGTCCCATCTATGTAAAGGCGGGAAGCGTTATTCCTGTGATGGAGCCTCAGTCTTACGTGGGAGAAAAGCCTTCGGATGTGCTGATGCTGGAAGTGTATCCCGGAGAAGGAAGCTGGGATCATTATCTGGATAATGGGGAGGACTTTGCGTACAGGGAAGGCAAATATCACCAGTATCACTTTACCGTCGGGGCGGACGGATCGGTGAGCGGGCAGGTGGTGCATGCCGGTTATGAGAAGCCGTATCAGAAGATTCTGTTCCGCAGACCCGGGGAGGAGACCTGGAAGGAGATCGAATGCGCGGAAGCTGCGGACTGATCCGGAAAGTCATCACATCTCTGGAAAAGCCTCGCTGTCTTTTTTCATTGCAAACACTTACAAAAATGTTATAATGTACATGTAAGAAATGCGAAAGGCCATTTATGGCTCTCCGGAAATGGAGAATACGATCAAAATACAGGAGGTTACATCTATGATCAAAGGTTTTAAAATGAAGCTCTTTCCCGGACAGGAGGCGGAGTACGAGAAGCGGCACAATGAATTATGGCCTGAGATGCAGGACATGATCCATGAGCATGGCGGAAAGAATTACACTATTTTTCTGGACAGGGAGACATTGACCCTGTTCGGCTATATTGAGATTGAGGATGAGGAACTCTGGGCCAAGGGCGCTGATACTGCCATCAACCGCAAGTGGTGGGATTTCATGGCGGATATCATGGAGACCAATCCCGACAACAGCCCTGTGAGCATTGATCTGCAGACGGTATTCCATCTGGATTAAGGAGGCTTTCGATACGATTATTTTAGGAGGGATACTGACATGAAAACCTGGAAAAAGGCAATGGCCTGTCTGGTGTGCGTCCTCGCTGTCAGCGGCTGCGGCGCGGCTCCGGACGGAACTGCACAGGCGGAAGACAGCATGTCGACGCAGTCGGACGGCTTTCGGCAGACAGAAAAGGATAAGGTGCTCTTAACCGTGTATGCAGATGAAGAATCCGGTGTGGAGCTTCAATATTCTTCGGATGCGGAGTGGGAATACCGCATTGTATGCGATGAGCAGGAGACTTTCTGGGAAATAGGCGCTGTGCCGGAAGATATCAGGGACATACGGATACAGCCATGGAGTGAAGACGGCACATTTCTGGTTCTGACTGCCGATCTGAACGACAGAACCGGGAGTACTTTTATTTTGAACAAAGAAATGATGTCCCAGGTATTCCTTCAGGATCCGTATGCCCTGGCGGAGAGCTGCCTTGACTACACTGTGGTGGAGGAAAGCAATATTGTCCTCCTGGGTGAGGAAAGGTTTTATATTGAATGTGAGGACAGGGAAGCCCTGACAGTGATAGAGAAGAATCTGTGGATATCGGATGAGATCGGTTATGGCACGGACGAGGGAAGATTTACCTGTTATTTCCCGGTCTGTGTAGGCCCTGATGGCGAGATTGGCAGGATATGCCTATATTATGAATATGACGGAGTGGGAATGAATTGTGTGGGAACACAGTTTGTTTCGCCGTAAAGCACTGTATTTTCTGCCCTTGAGGCGGCGTAAAAACATGCCGTTCAAGGGCAGACTCTGTATGGTTCGGAATCACATTTTTCAAAAAATGATCTATATCACATCATTCTGACTCGTGTTACCGGCCTCATGATCCAAAGCGTTGTGCAGGGTCGTATCGGCGATAGCCTGCAGAGCTTCCCGGGTGAAAAATCCCTGATGGGAGGTGATCATGACGTTGGGAAAAGAGAGAAGCCGGGCTGTGGTGGAATGCTCCAGAATCTCATCCGAACGGTCTTCGAAAACATTGTCCGTCTCCTCCTCATACACATCCAGGCCTACCCCTGCAAACTTGTGCATACGGATCCCCTCGATCAGATCATCCGTTTTCACAAGGGCGCCCCGGGAGGTATTGACCAATACCACGCCGTCCTTCATCTGCCTGATGGTGTCAATGTTGATCATATGGTAGGAGGAATCCGTCAATGGGCAGTGCAGGGAGATAACGTCACTGTCCCACAGCAGCTTCTCCAGAGATACGTATTCCACGAAATCTCTGAGGGATTCATTCTCATACACGTCGTAAGCGATGACTTTCATGCCGAATCCCCGGCAAATACGGCACATGGCGGCGCCAATCTTTCCGGTGCCGATGATCCCTGCCGTTTTCTGATAGAAATTGAAGCCCATCAGTCCGCTTAAACTGAAATCGTTTTCCCGGACTTTATTATAAGCCTTGTGCAGGCGGCGGTTACTTGCCAGGGCCAGTGCCATGGCATGCTCTGCCACAGCCTCGGGAGAATAGCCGGGGACACGCATGATGCGCATGCCATATTTCTTCGCCGTATCCAGATCCACATTGTTAAAACCGGCGCAGCGCATCAGGAGCAGGCGGATCCCTTTGCTGTGCAGGATATTCAGAGTCTGTGTTCCCACATCGGAGTTGACGAAGGCGCATACCGCGTCAAACCCTTCCGCAAGCGCAGCTGTTCTGGGGTCAAGATCTGATTTTGTGTACTCGATCTCTATGGAGGGAAATGAGGATAAAGCAGCGTCAAATGACTCTTTATCATAACTTTTGGTATCATAAAACAGGATTTTCATGGAATACCTCCTTCAAAATTTAATTATAGAATATGTCAGAATATAGCATATCATACATTGATTTTATTTTCATCATGCTTTAAAATAATATTTATTAAATTAAATATTATGGTTTGTTTGCTGCTGTCGGAGGAAACGGCGACGGATCCGTTTCATCTGTTTACAGATGAAATGCGGGGACAGATATCGGCCCGGAGGAGTTATGGATGAAAAATATTATTTTAGTGGTAGACGATGACAAGACCAATTTAATACGCGCCCAGAAGCTCCTTACTCCACAGTACCGCATTGCCGCATCGAACTCCGGGAATGCCGCTCTGAAATATCTGGAAGAACATCGTCCCGATCTGATATTGCTGGATATCAATATGCCGGATATGGATGGGTTTGAGGTCATGGAACAGCTCCGTCGTAACGGGAAGACCGTGAATATTCCGGTTATCTTCCTGACAGCGGACAACCTGGCGGAGACGGAAGTAAAATGCTTTCAGATGGGGGCCATGGATTATGTCACAAAGCCTTTCGTACCTGATATCCTGCTGAGCCGTGTGGCGAAGACGATCGAGCTGGATCAGTACCGGCATAATCTGGAGCAGATGGTGCAGGAACAGGCGGAAAAGATCACCGAAGATGCCAGACGCCTGAATATGATACAGGATTCCGTAATCGTCGGAATGGCGAACCTGATCGAAAGCAGGGACGGCAGTACCGGAAAGCACGTTAAGAACACACAGATGTATGTGAGAATGATTGCGGGGGAGCTGTATAAACGGCAGCTTTTCTCCGGGGAACTCACGGAGGAATATATTCAGGATCTGAGTAAGGCGGCGCCTCTTCATGATGTGGGGAAGATCAAGGTGCCGGATGCCATCCTGCAGAAACCCGGTAAGCTTACTCCGGAGGAATTTGAGGAGATGAAGCTGCATACGACTTACAGCCGCAGGATCATCAAGACGATCATAGGCGATATTGAAGACGAACACTATGTGCGCATTGTAGAGGATATAGCCATGTATCATCATGAGAGGTGGGACGGAACGGGATATCCCGCGGGACTGACAGGTGACGGCATTCCTCTGTCGGCGCGGATCATGGCTGTGGCGGATGTGTTTGACGCGCTCTATGAGGAGCGGTGTTATAAGCCGCCGGTCCGTCCCGTTGAGAGGATCATGCAGATCATGGCGGAGGGCAGGGGAACGCAGTTCGACCCGGTCATTATCGATGTGTTTATGGAAATGCTGCCATCTTTGAAAGAAGTGCTTAACGTCCGGTAAGGTTACAGCTTTCACCAGGCAAACAGAGATCCGGGTTGCCGCATGATGAGAAAGGAACGGTGATCTACTTTGGAGAAAAGACAGATTCACAGCGAAAAGACATGCAGGGGCATAGAGCGAACGGTAATGATCATATTGACGCTTTATACGTTTGCCATGTTTGTATCAGCGCAGATCGCAGACTGGAATATATATGTGAAGGAACTCATCTTCGTTGCCCTGGGGGCCGGGTGGTTTGTATACTTCAAAGCGCTCTGGGACCATCGGCGGCGGGCCATATTCATATCCTGCATGGTATGGACTAATTTTGTGCTTTTTGCCCTAAATACGGACAATTTCTCCAGTATGCTCACTACTATGGCAGGTGTCGTTGTCCTGTTAGG
>JAIEKC010000491.1:0-9347 GCA_029064505.1 Acetatifactor sp. | reverse complement strand
TATCGCAGACATACTATTGCAAACAGCCAATAAACAGACAGACACAGATCATCGCAAAAGGGTACTCGCAGACATACAATCGCAGGTATGCAATCACAGACTGACCATCGCAGGCATACCATCGCAAACATACAATCACAGACACACCGTTCAGGAGAACCGGAAATCGTCAGCCCGGAGCACTCTGCAAATGATATCCTGTGAAAAGCCCTTACGCATCAAAAAGCCGTATGTTTTCTGCCGTTCCTTATAATCTGCCGTCTCCGGGTCGTAATGACGCTTATCCAAAAGTCGTCTTATCATTGCCTCCTCGTCCTGGATGCCTCCCTTTTGTTCCCACTGCCGCCACGCCTTTTCCAGTGTAGACTTATCGATCCCTTTTCCCATAAGATCCTGTTCGATCCGTCGCCTGCTCCTGGTCTCCTCATGATCGGAAATATAGGTCTCGGCGTATCTGAGATCGTCTGTGTAGTGGTAACCGGCAACGTAATCCAGGGCCTGTTCTATAATATTCTCCGGATAGCAGCCTTCCTTTAATTTATCATGCAGCTGTTTTGTCGTATATTCGCGGCTCTTTAACAGATTCATGGCCCGAAGCTTCGCCCGTTTGGGCAGTATTCTGCCCATGATCTCGTCATAATCTTCCTGTGAAATCTCCGCATCCTCGCATATATGGTATGAACGAAGTTCGCCCTTATACAATACAAAGGCGAACTCCTGCTCTATAAACACCTTACTGCGAGACTTGGATAATTCCTCTAATCCCGTCACTCTCATGCCGACTCCCCTTCACCCGCTCCATAAGAAGGTCTATGCTTCCGCCGCGGGTTCCGCCTCCGCCTTTGCTGCGGCTTTCTTTTCTTTGCTCTCTTTGCCCTTGCCTTTTGCGGTATCCGGTTTCAGCGTATCGCTTTCCGCCTTCGCTTCCCCGCCGAATCCGTAATGGGCACGCACCTTCTGACTGACTGCTGCGCAGATCTCAGGATTATCACGCAAAAACTGTTTGGCATTCTCACGTCCCTGACCGATCTTATTTCCATCATAGGCATACCATGCACCGGACTTGACGATCACATCTATCTGGGCTGCAAGATCCAGTATGTCTCCCTCTTTGGAGATACCTTCACCGAACATGATATCGAACTCCGCCTCTTTAAAGGGAGGCGCGATCTTGTTCTTTACCACTTTGACACGGGTACGATTGCCGATCACCTCACCGCCCTGCTTCAAAGACTCGATACGGCGCACATCCATACGCACGGAGGAATAGAACTTCAGCGCGCGGCCTCCGGTGGTTGTTTCAGGATTACCAAACATAACCCCCACCTTCTCACGCAACTGGTTAATGAATACCACCGTACAGTTGGACTTGCTGATCACGGCGGTCAGCTTACGCAGCGCCTGAGACATCAGACGGGCCTGGAGTCCCACATGGGAGTCTCCCATATCACCGTCAATCTCCGCCTTGGGGACCAGCGCCGCCACAGAGTCCACAACCACGATATCGATGGCTCCGGAGCGGACCATGGTCTCCGTGATCTCCAGTGCCTGTTCGCCGTTATCCGGCTGGGAGATATAGAGATTGTCTATATCAACCCCTATATTCTTCGCATACACGGGATCCAGCGCATGCTCCGCATCGATAAAGCCCGCGATACCGCCGCACTTCTGTACCTCCGCGATCATATGCAGAGTCACCGTAGTCTTACCGCTGGATTCCGGTCCGTATATCTCAACAATCCTTCCCTTGGGAATGCCGCCCAGTCCCAGGGCTATATCCAGGCTCAGGGAGCCGGTAGGTATGGTCTCGACGTTCATCTGGTTAGCAGGATCGCCCAGCTTCATGACTGCTCCCTTGCCGTACTGTTTCTCGATCTGGCTGATGGCCGCATCTAACGCTTTCAGTCTTTCATCTTTTTCCATTTTGATTTCTCCTTCTTCTCAGGAACAAACGTTCTGTCTTTCTATAGATTAAAACATTTGTTCGTATTTGTCAATCACTTATTACATTTTTAATATAACATTTTTCGTGTACCATAAAACTGCCTCAAAAACATCTTACCTCCATTTGTCATATTTTCGCTGAAACCTGTGGCGATATGCCGGAATGTCATAAGGAACCGCGTCCTGTGATCATTGCAGAATTGCTGCGGACAGTTCCTGCGGCGCCTCACGGGCGGCGCCTGCTCTGGACTGAACCTCCAGTAAAGTGTACCATACAAAATAAAGTTACGCAACAAAATAAAATTATTTTTCATCAATCTATTTCTCAACAATCACAAAATAATTGTCATAGAAAGATGTGATATCGTACCTCTCCTCATCAAAAAGATGCAGAGAGCCGGCATTTATCATATACACCACAGACTTTCCCGTATTCTCCGCCAGGATCTCCTCTGTGGCATTCGCAAAACGATATCTCTCCTGATAGGGCAGGCACTCTCTGCCATTCTGCACATTGCTGACACCCTGGAAATACAGCGCATCGATCTCATGGCAATACATGGTCAGAATCTCACCCACCGCATTGACACCCTCTCCCTGAGGATCCGGTGTGATACAGTAAATATCACATTCCATGCTCTCCGCAAATTCCAGCGCCTGCACATAGGGATCAAAATAGTAGATCCGGCTCACATCGGACCATGTGCCGAAATAGGTGGCGGCAAACAGCAGGGCACAGATACCGTAATACGCCCCTACAGGTAAAATGAGCAGTCTCCATTTTTCCAGACACCATTCGATCCCCACTGCCGCGATCGCCAGCACCGCATAAAAGATCACATTGATTCGGTTGATGGTCACCTCTCTGGTGATCAGCCCCACCCAGATCCCCATAAAGAGCCAGAGCAGCAGAACGACATAAGCCGTGCTCTTTCCCGGAAGGTTCCCCTGATCCGCAGACACCGATTCCTTTCCTTTCTCCCTGTTTTTGCACAGTCTGACCGTCATCACCGTCAGACCGATACAGAAAAATACGACCGTCAGGTAATAGACCGGTCCGAAACGGACAATGGTGTTGGTGGCGCTCTTATCGCCGTTCCCCCATACCACGGTCACTGTGGAGATCAGATTTTTCCGGAGCTGCCCCCAGGAAAAGTTGGTCAGAAGAATATCATTTCCACGGAAGCTCTCCGGAAAGGACGGAATCGTAAAAAGCGGTGTTTCTATGGTTTCCCCGCCCAAAGCGGTAAGCAGCATAGACAGGTATTCCGGCAGCGCGAGCACCGTAAAAATGCAAAAACAGATCCCCAGATCCGCCGCCCGGATCCGCTTCTGCCTGAGCAGGTAAACCGCCGCTGCCAGCAGAAACAGCGGAACCGAATAATCCGCCACCCCATAGCTGTAGCAGCAGAGCGCAAAAAAGACCATGGACACATACAGCATCTGTTTCTTTTTCATTCCTGCCAGCAGAAAGCACACTCCAAAGAGAAACATGTGCGGAAACATATTACAGTCAAAGGCCCAACGGCTCTGCATATAATGCCAGGGACAGATCACCCCCAAAAACTGCAGGAGCAGTCCCGTCCTGACATCTCCCAGGTTCTTTCCCAGAAAATACAGCGCCAAAAGTCCCAGACTGCTCACCACCAACATGGGCAGCCGGACAGTCACCGTCGAAAAACCGAAAAGCTTTATGAAAGGTACCATGCAATAGGCCAGCAGCGCACTCTGCTGACTGCCTGTCCATGCCGTAAAATGCACCGGAAGGCGCATACCGAACCGGTCCGTGCCATATCGGGACAGGGCCAGGGCATCTACCGCAGTCATGGCCTCGTCCTGATGGATCCCCACCGGTGACATTCCGAAATGAAAAGCCCGGATGAAAAAGCCCGCGATCAAAAGCAGCAGGACCAGAATAAACTCCTGTCTTTGGGATAATTCAATTTGTCGCTTACCGGTCCTCTTCATAAACTATAGTTTCCTCAATCCTTTTTTCCGAAAGTCACCTTGCTGAAATATTCCAGTATGCAGCTGCGCATCAGGGACAGCGCCGCAGATACGGCGGACTCTCTCACCCTGCTCCGGTTACCGCCGAACTGGTATTTCTCCACCGTGACCTTGCCCTTTACACAGCAGGCGATATACACCAGTCCCACAGGCTTTTCCTCCGTGCCGCCGTCGGGTCCCGCGATTCCGGTCACCGCCACTGCCACATCCGCCTTGGCGAAAAGTGCCGCTCCCTTTGCCATCTCCTCCGCCACCTGCCCGCTGACTGCTCCATGCTTTTGCAGCGTGGTCTTTTTCACACCCAGCGCTCTCCTCTTGGCCTTATTGGAATAGGTAATATATCCCGACTTATATACCTCCGACACTCCGGGCACGTTGATGAGTCTGCCTGAGAGCAGGCCTCCGGTACAGGATTCGGCGCAGGCCAATGACAGGTCGTTGGCGATCAGCAGATCTGTGACCGCCTTTTCCAGGGTCGTATCTTCCTCCGTGGTATATATATGATTGCCAAAACGTGTCTTTAACTCCTTGACGGTAGGTTTGATCAGCTTATTCGCAGCCTTCTGATCCTCTGCAGAGGCGGTGACGCGTATATGAACCTCACCGGTCTTTGCATAAGTGGCAATGGTGGGATTCGTCTGTCCGGCAATCAGATCCTTCACCATGGTCTCCACTTTGCTCTCCCCCAGGCCGCAGATCTTCACCGTCTGGGAACAGATGACCTGGTGCGTCAGTTCTCTCAGATAAGGTTCCACACTCTCTTCAAACAGGGGATAAAGCTCATTGGGCGGCCCCGGCAGGAGCACCACTTTCGCCTGCTCAGTCTCAATGATGGCGCCGGGCGCCGTGCCGTTATGATTCTCCAGGATAATGGCCTCCCTGGGCATCATGGCCTGCTTCCAGTTATTTTCCGTGGGAACGATCCCCCGCTTCTCAAAGAAGTCAAGGATGCTCTTCCTGCTGGGCTCATGCATGACCAGCTCTCTGCCGCAGACCTCCGCCGCCACTTCTTTCGTCAGATCATCTTCCGTGGGACCCAGCCCACCGGAAAGGATCACAATATCGGAGCGCTCCATAGCCGTCTTCAACACCGCGGAAAGCCGCTCCGCATTGTCTCCCACCACGGTCTGAAAATAGCAGGAAAGTCCCAGGCCCGCACATTTCTCAGCGAGATAGGCGGCATTGGTATTCACGACATTTCCCAGCAAAAGCTCTGTGCCCACACATATCAATTCTACTGTCATACATTCCTCACTTTCCTGCAGGTATACCTGTATCAGCGTGTCTCTCCAACTTGTTGCACTGCATATTCCGATTTATTTCTGTTCCTTCATGACGTCCTTATTCCTGACCAGATAATCCACCAACGAAATAACCGTCAGCGCCAGAGCGATCCACATCACAATATCGGTAAGAATCCCCCACCATGCCAGATAGCCTGACAGATCAAGCAGCATAAGACACACCATGACCATCTGGAAAGTGGTCTTGAACTTTCCCCAGTAACTGGCAGCGATCACCACATGGTTGTCCGACGCGATGAGACGGAATCCGCTGATGATGAACTCACGGCTGATGATGATGATCACCACCCAGGCGGGAATCCTTCCAAGCTCCACCAGACTGATCATGGCGGCACTGACAAGCAGCTTGTCGGCCAGAGGATCCATAAACTTTCCGAAGTTGGTGACCAGATTGTATTTTCTTGCAATCTTTCCGTCGATCAGGTCGGTCAGACTGGCCACAATAAAGATCGCCAGCGCCGCGATATCGGGAATCAGCCGGTTGCCGCCGAACCATCCCGCCCGGCCTCCCAGAAGCAGGAGCACGAACGGAACGATCAGGATCACCCGGAACATAGTCAGTTTGTTTGGCAGATTCATTTTATTGTTCATGATATACCTCACCTATCAAATCATATTCATTGGAATCCGTCACAAGGACCTTCACAAAATCTCCCGTCATCAGATTCGCAGTCGTATTTAAGAACAGATATCCGTCCACATTGGGCGCGTCCCGGTAGGTTCTGGTGACATACACATCCTCGTCAGCCACTTTCCCCTCTATCATAACGGTGAGCACCCTGCCTGTCATATCCTCCGCCTTCTCAAAAGCGACGGCCTGCTGCAGCTCCATCAGTTCATCCCTGCGGGCCTCCTTCACGGATTCTTCGATCTGATCCGGCAGCCCGGCAGCCGCCGTATCCTCCTCCTGAGAGTAGGGAAACACACCCAGCCGGTCAAATTCCATCTCGTTGACAAACCGGTACAATTCCTCGAAATCCTCCTGGGTCTCCCCCGGGAATCCGCTGATCAGCGTAGTCCTCAGGCAGATATCGGGAATCCTCTCCCGCAGCCGGTCGATCCGCCCACGCAGCTCTTCCTGCGTAGTGCGCCTGCCCATGCGTTTCAGAACGGCATCGGAGGCATGCTGGATGGGAATATCCAGGTAATGGCACACCTTGGGTTCCGTGGCAATGGTCTCTATCAGTTCCTCCGTGAGCTCCTCCGGATAACAGTACAGAAGTCTGATCCAATAGATCCCGCTTACCCGCGCCAGTCTGCGGAGCAGCTCGGGCAGACATTTCTCTCCGTACAGATCCACACCGTAGAGCGTGGTCTCCTGGGCTACCAGGATCAGCTCCTTCACACCCTGTTCCGCCAGAACCTTCGCCTGCTCCTCCAGCTCTTCCATGGGGATGCTTCTGTAATCTCCCCTGACTTTGGGAATGATACAATAAGTACAGCGCTTGTTACAGCCTTCCGCAATCTTCATATAAGCGTAATGTCCGCCGGTGGTAAGCATCCGGTCCCGATACACCGGAGGCGCGATGTTCAGTTCCCGGTAATGATTCTTCGGATGTCCTCCCAACGCTTCTTCCAAAGCAGCCGCGATCTCCCCGATGGCCATGGTTCCGACTATGGCATCCACCTGTGGGATCTCCTCCTGGATCTCCTCCCGGTAGCGCTGTGCCAGACATCCGGCCGCGATCAGCGCTCTGAGCTGTCCGCTGTCCTTTAACTCCGCCATCTCCAGCAGAGCATGGATGCTCTCTTCCTTGGCATCCCCGATGAAGCAGCAGGTGTTCACAATCACAACCTCCGCCTCCGCCTCGTCATCGGTAAAGGAATAGCCCTTATCACGGAGCATTCCGAGCATCATCTCCGTATCCGCCAGATTCTTGTCACAGCCCAGAGATACAAACAATATCTTCATAAGTAACCTTTCCATTATGCAGATCAGTCAAAAGTCCGTTCGCCCGATGTATCGCCGACGTCCAACCAACTGCCTGTACGGTAAAAGTAGCTGGCAAACACCAGCTACCCCAATCCCTATTCTTCGTCACCCAAAATCTTGATGGCACCCTGATTCAACTCGTCTACCGCAACAGAGAGGGGTTTCTTTCCCGCCTTGCACGGCACCAGCGGATCCTCCCCCGCAATGATCTGCCTCGCTCTTCTGGAGGTCGCCATAACGATGGAATAGCGGCTGTTCACCACAGGCGCCTCACCGGGTTCCACCTCGCTGTTTACTACCTTTATCAGATCGGAATAAGATGGATGTAACATTATTGTTCTCCTTTCGCAAACGCTTTTAATTGATCTCTGATCTCTTGTATAAATGCTTCTCTTCTGACAGGTGCCCTGCGGCAGGCTTCCACCAGTTGATGAACCTCCTCCACACAGACATCCAGATCGTCATTTACCACTATATAATCATAGGCTTCCATGCCTTCTGATTCCTCCGATGCCCGGGCCAGCCGCTTTGCGATCACATCTCCGCTCTCCGTCCCGCGGCTCACCAGCCTGCGCTTCAATTCCTCCGCACTGGGCGGCGTGATAAAGATCAGCAGGCTTTCGGGAAATTGCTCCTTTATCTTTAGCGCACCCTGGATCTCGATCTCCAGGATCACATTGTTGCCCTCCTGCATCTGCCGCTCCACATAGTCCCTGGGCGTGCCGTAATAATTATCACAGTACTTCGCATACTCTATCAGCCCGTTCTGACGGATGGTTTCCTCGAAACGCTCCTTATCCGTAAAAAAGTACTCCACGCCGTCCCGCTCCCCTTCCCTTGGCTTTCTGGTAGTCATGGAAACGGACAGGGCGTAATTGTCATATTTGTTCAAAAGAGCTTTCACAAGGGTGCCCTTACCGGCCCCCGAAAAGCCTGAAATCACTATCAGTATTCCCTTTTTCTCCATAATATGTCTCCCATTGCAGTTATATTTATATTGATTCCCTTTCACTCATCCTCATTGCCGTCCTCCACGCTTTCTGCCTCCTGTCCCATATGGACACGGCCGGAAATGGTCTCCGGCAGCAAAGCGGACAGCACCACCTGACTGTTCTCCATGACCAGTACTGACTTTGTCTTACGTCCCTGTGTGGCGTCAATGGCCATGCCCTTCTCCTTTGCGTTCTGTACCAGACGCTTTATGGGCGCCGATTCAGGGCTCACAATGGCAATGATCTTCGATGTATTCACAATATTACCAAACCCGATATGGATCAGCATGGGATACCTCTATTCTGACAGGACGGCTCTCCTTTATTGTACTTTAAAAAGCCGTCTCAAATCTGATACCGCCTGCGCGGTTCCTCTTCTATTCGATATTCTGTATCTGTTCACGAACCTTCTCAATCTCCGTCTTTAACTCGATGGCGCAATTGGAGATTTCCAGATCGTTGGATTTGGATAAAGTGGTGTTCGCCTCCCGATTCATCTCCTGTGCGATAAAATCCAGCTTTCTCCCAATGGAACCGCCCTCCAGAAGCGTATTCTTCGTCGTCTCGATATGGCTGCGGAGCCTTACGATCTCCTCGTCCACACAGACCTTATCCGCAAAGATCGTGACTTCCGTCAGCAATCTTCCCTCATCCACCGAAACATCCGCCAGAAGCTCTCTGACCCTCTCCTCCAGCTTCTGTCTGTATTCCGCTACTATCCCTGGCGATCTCTCCGAGATAAAATCCACCAGCTTCAGCATGCCGTCCAGCTTGCTGATGAGATCGTCCCTCAGATGCTCCCCTTCCACAATACGGGTATCCACAAACTGCTGCGCCGCACCGACAACCGCCTTCTGCAGTTCCTTCCAGAGTTCCTCCTCATCCACAGCGGCTTCCTCCATGGTAAGCACTTCGGGATATTTCGACAGGGCGGAGACGCGGATGTCATTATCCAGTCCGAAATCTTCCGCCATCCGGTTCAGGTATTTCAAATATTCCTCCGCCACATCCTTATTATAATGCACCGTGGAACGGCTCTCCGAAAAGTCCTCATAGGTAATGAAGACATCCACCTTGCCGCGGGAAATATATTGCTTCAGCTCTGTGCGGATCGCGGACTCGAAAATACCCAGCGCCTTCGGCATCTTGATATTCACATCCAGATAC
>JAIEKC010000490.1:0-2769 GCA_029064505.1 Acetatifactor sp. | reverse complement strand
GGTGATCATCAAATGAGGCAGGATGGACAATGCCATATCCTTGAACGCTATGGTAGCGCCGTGGAACAGCTCCAGATAGTAAGCGCCCTCCGCCTCCGCCAGAGGTGCGATGACCTCCGTGTCAAACTTGGCGTCATAAGCCCTGTCGATACAATTCTTCAATTCCTCCTCCGTAAAGTCGGTGAGGTAAAGCTTCATGACCTCATAGGCAACCTGCTGATAGGTCATTCCTGCAAGCTCCTTTAAGCTCCTGTCCAATGCGGGAATGTGATCCGGCACAAACAATCCCCCATCCTCCGACAATCCTTTCAGGATCGCCTGGGATGCCTTCACCGGACTTCCGTCGCTTCTCGTACTCTTGTATAATACTTCCATCGTTTTCTCCATTCCGAAGCGTTTGCTCACGCAAAAAATGTAAACCGCTTACTGTATTTTCGATTCACTCTGCAATAAGTCTGATTCGGACTCATGACATATCTGTGACGCTTCTGCACAGACTGCCCTGCACGTTCTCCCCGCAGCTGTATGTCCTGCCGCGCAAACCACAGACAGGATCCGGGATGTGCATCATCCTTATGCGCAGCACCCTGTCCCGCTCTCACATGACAGCCCGGAAGTCCCCGGTCCATATGGCATGAATGCCCATTGGACCGCTTCCTGCCCCGAATATGGACATAGTATACCATTAAATAATCCCCGGCGCAAGGCAGCGCTGAAAAAAACATATCCGTTGTGCACAGGCTATTTAAAGAATTCATGCCCGCCGTGTTGGAACAGATATTCCAGATTATCGTCGAACCATTTCATCTTTGTGCTGTCCGCATATTTTCTGGAAGCGAAGAATAATGCCCCCTGAGAAATATCCTCCCCTCTCAGCGCCCGCTCCACTGCCTCACAGGTCTCCTCGCTGATCTCCACCTGATATATTTTTCCGTTGGAAACAGGTGAAAACTGTGCCACACCGTTTTCCTGCTGAAACACCACCTCCGTTACCGTGGACGGAAATTTGTCGTCATTCACTCTGTTCAGTATGACATTTGCCACAAGCAGTCTGCCGTCCGCATCCTCGCTGCCGGCCTCGGATTCCACGATTCTCAGCAGGACATCCAGCTCAGAGGCATCCAGAACACAGCCTTCCTCCTGAGCCAGTACATTGAACCCTACCACTCTCTGTCCGGAGACGGCACGAACCGCAATTCCAAGCGCCTTGCTCTCTATCCCTCCCTCTTCACCGGATTTCGCCTTTTCTTCCACTTCCTGCAATGTGAGCTGTATCATAGATGCCGGCTGTGCCATCAGCTTTGTCTGATCCAGTCCGCGGATACATGCGAAACCGGCCATAAATATCATATTACAGAGTATCAGTAATCCTATTGCCTTTTTATACATATCTTTCAATCCTTTCTCATTTAGGAACTGCTCAGAAAGAAATCTCCTCCGCCTTGCAGCTGGAAACTTATTCCGCGCCAAATGCAAAGTTATTTCTTAACAGTTCCTTAATCGCCTTCTGCAGCAATTTGCTCCGCATCCCCGTCCGGTTCCCGGATCAACAGATGCTTTTTGATTTCATTCCACTGCTTTCACAATCAAATACCCCGCTGCAAGCAACGGGGTATTTGACCCTCGCGGCATTCGCCAAATGCTCGTGCAAGCACAGCACTTGGCTCATTGCTCGCGGGAATAAATCCCCATGCAACCGGCTCCACCGATATGCATAAAAGACTGCCCGCTTTTTCCGCAGGCATGTTCCCGGGCTTTCACAGTATGACAGACAGATTAATGCCTGTCCGATATATCAAATATATGAGACAAGGTTAAAAAATATGTAACAGTTGTCACAATTTCTTAATATACAGTTTCTTTTAAAAGTGTTATACTACTGAAAACAGACTGAACCATAACGCAAAAAGGAACGATCATGACACATTCAGACTCTCCCTCATCAAAACATTATGAAGGCGTATTCTCCTCTGTCCGCAAAAGCGGTCAGATTTATTTCCGCGCTTCCCTGACTTTCCGCCGCAGGCACATCAGCCTCGGCAGCTTTGACAGTCCGGAAACGGCACATGGTGCATATCTGGAGGGACTGCGCCTGCTGGAGCCTTCCCGCATAACGCTGGCCGACTATACAGAGGACTCGCCCCTCGCTTTTGAAAAGTGGGTCTCTCTCATCAATTTCCGGGACAATGGCATCTACATCGGCAATCCCGTCTATATGGGTCAGAAATTGTTTTATTACTATCTCTCTCCCACACATGTACTGAAATTCGATCTGGATGACCTGTTCTATTATTCCTCACACAAGATCATGTGCAGGGGAAGGCATTACTTTGTCGCCGATTACGGGCTCCAGGTCAGTATCACCTCGCGCTATGGCATCAAATCCTATGCAAAGGAAGGCAGGGATTTCCGGTTTATCAACAACGATCCCACCGATTTTCGCCGTGAAAATCTGGAAATCCTCAATATCTACCACGGTGTCAGCCGCGACCGTCAAAAAAACGGACAGTATCTCTATACTGTCCGCATCCATATCAAAGGAAATTATATTGTGGGCCGCTACACCTCCGAATGGGAAGCAGCCATCGCATACAACAAAGCGATCGACATTCTGAAGAAAAACGGGGTCACCAGACATTACACCCCGAATTACATCGACGGACTTGCCCCCAGCAGGTACGCCGATATATACACAAAGGTAGCTGTCTCTTCCAAAATAACGGACTACCGCCCTCCTACTTCTCCGAATAATCGATAAAACTGATATTC
>JAIEKC010000049.1:0-3494 GCA_029064505.1 Acetatifactor sp. | reverse complement strand
GATAGGCAGTGATCCTTCCGTAAGTCTTCAGTGCTTTGAACGTCCCCGTGATCTTGGACTCCTTGGAACAGCACACCGCCAGAAGAACCAGGGCAACAATTGCAACAATAGCCATTTTCTTTTCCTCCTCAATGTAGATGATGTAAAAATTACTCAGCCAGTATATCATTGAGGAAATGCCCTGTCATCCTGCTAAACTTTAACATTTTGACTTCTGTTCCGCATCTGTTCCCACGGCCATACCGAAGGTCTGTTCCAAATCTCCGCCCTGTTTCAGGCGCATTCCGGAATATCGGGAAAGGAAAGTACTCACCCATTACAACACAAATTAAGTCTTTGATATTTTCAACTTTCTGCAATGTCTGAAAAATCAATGCGTTTAGAGCTATTGCGGAATCAGGAATTCAATAACCGCTGTACTATGTGACATTGCGTATACCGGCGAAAGAATATTTCTCCGCATACGTCCTGAATCTCCGTTGGAAATCCTCGCTGTCATCCCGGATGCTGCGCAGGGATTCGTGGAGGTTCAGGTTGTGCCGGGCCATATCCGCCACACATCCCGCGATATTGGAGCAGTGATCCGCGGTGCGCTCCAGATTGGTGAGCAGATCGGACCAGACAAAGCCCGCGTCAATGGAGCAGGCCCCCTGCTGCATGCGGAGAATATGGCGTGTACGCATCTGCTCCTTTAACTGGTCTATGACCTGCTCCAGAGGCTCCACCATGGCAACCGCCTCCGGATCATCTGTCAGAAAGGCGTTCAGCGACAGATCCAGGATCTCGTCAATAGCCAAACACAGAATCCGAAGCTCCGATGCCGCGGAGGACGTAAACAGCAAATCCTTTCCCTGCATCTCTTCCGCAGCCTCCAGCAGATTCACCGCATGATCGGATATCCGCTCAAAATCCCCGATCATTTTCAAAAGCTTCGCCGCCTCCGCGCTGTCCGCCTGACTGATCTGTCTTGCGCTCAGCTTCACCAGATAGGTTCCCAGGATATCTTCATAATAATCCGTCTTCTCTTCTTTCTTCCGGACGGCTTCCGCAATCTTTAAGGAAGGGTTCTGCAGGAAAGCCATCCCTTCCTTTAAAGCGGATACCGCAGTCCCCGCCATGTCCGCCGCCACCTTGCGGCAGCGTTCCAGGGCTACCGCAGGCGTGTTCAGCAGGCGTTCGTCCAGCTCCGGCTGTTCTTCCGGTTGGCCGGCATCGGGTACGAGGCGGGTGACAAGCCTTTCCAGAAAGCCCGACAGGGGAAGCATCAGAATCGTACAGAGCACATTGAATATGGTGTGTGCCACGGCAATGCCGAACAGTGATGCGGACTCGTCCAAAAAGGCCGGACGGAAAATCCCTTTTAACAGGCAGAATACGGTCAGCCAGACCGTTGTACCGATCACATTGAAAGACAGATGCACCAGTGCCGCCCTCTTTGCGTTCTTATTTGCGCCCACGGAGGAAAGCATTGCCGTGACACAGGTACCGATATTCTGTCCCATAATGATGGGAACCGCCGCACCGTAAGTAACCTGTCCCGTTACGGCCAGAGCCTGCAGGATTCCCACGGATGCGGAGCTTGACTGGAGAATGGCCGTCAGGATCATACCGGCCAGCACTCCCAGTACCGGATTCCGGAACAGCACGAACAGTTCCTGAAAGCCCGCCACCTCCCGGAGTCCGGACACCGCACCGGACATGGTCTCCATGCCGAACATCAGCGTGGCGAAGCCCAGAAGGATCATGCCTGTGTCCTTCTTCCGGTCGCTCTTACAGAACAGATAGAAAATAATGCCCACCAGTGCCAGGACCGGTGTCAGGGACGAGGGTTTTAAAAGCTTCACAAACACATTGCCGCTGTCGATCCCGGCAAGACTCAGGAGCCATGCCGTAACCGTAGTGCCAATGTTAGCTCCCATGATCACATTGATGGCCTGCTTCAATGTCATAAGGCCTGAATTTACAAAGCCCACCACCATGACCGTTGTGGCGGATGAACTCTGGATCGCCGCTGTGATCCCCAGTCCGGTCAGCAGACCGGCAGCCTTTCTGGTGGTAAACTTCCCCAGAAGCGCCCGCAGCTTATCCCCGGCCCGGCGCTCCAGGGCCTGTCCCATAATGCTCATTCCGAACAGGAACAGGCTTAAACCGCCCACCAGTGTCAATACGTTAAAAATATCCATAGAAATCTTTCCTTTTGTAACTGTTCCCGTCGGACAGTCACCCTTTTTTATAGTATGTTCCTATGGAGCTTATTTTATCAATCCCACATCAAATCCGTTATCATAGTTCTGTAAAATTTTTGTAAAACGGTATGTACGTCACATTTTACGGGATAAAAGAATCCATTGGGAAGGCGTACAGGAACTGCTTCCTGCCGGATCAGTGGCTCGGCAGGCCGTCGGCTTTTCCCGGATAAGCAGGGCCTGTCAGTTATGAAAACAGGGAAAATGGAGCGTGATGGTGGTTCCGCTGCCCACTACACTGTGCACTTCTATCTCTGCATTATGCAGCTTTGCACCGTGTTTGACAATGGACAGCCCCAGACCGGTGCCGCCTATTTCCTTTGAATGGCTCTTGTCCACCCGGTAGAAGCGCTCAAAGATACGTTCCTGATGTTCTGTGGGAATGCCAATGCCGGTATCGGAAACGGAGAGAACCATGCCTTCCTCATCACTCTTTATCCTGACGGAAACGGATCCGCCCCGGCGATTATACTTGATCGCATTATCGCAAAGATTGTACAGCATTACTGAGAGCATCTGCCTGATCCCATATATCGTAGCTGCTTTTCCGTGCATATCCTTTGGGAATCCGCCCGCTTCTCCGCACAGCTCCGGGCGGGGGCTGTCGGACTCACCATGCAACTCCGAGCGGGAGCCGTCGGGCTCGCCATACGACTTCGGACGGGCATTGTCGGACTCGCCATGCAACTCCGGACGGATACTGTCGGACTCGCCATACAACTCCGGGCAGGTGCTGCCGAACTCATCATACGGCTTCGGTCGGGTACTGTTGGATACGTCGTACAGCGCCAGTCGGACACCGGCTGCTTCCGCTTCCGTCAGAAGCGTCTGTACCGTTTCCTCCGCCAGAGCATAGAGATCAACCGTTTCCCACCTCATATCGCCCGTACCTTCATCCAGATGTGAAAGCCTGATGATGTCCTCCACCAGACGGATCATGCGCTGCGCTTCCGCATAAATTCTGGCGGAAAAGCCCTCCACATCCTCCGACTTTACCATCCCGCCGGCCAACAGCTCGGCATAACCGGAAATAGTATGCAGAGGCGTCTTCAGTTCATGGGACACATTGGCTGTAAATTCCCGGCGCATCTGCTCCGATTTTTCCTTTTCCGTCACATCCAACATTAAAAGGACAACTCCGCATACCAGACTGTCCGAAAAGACCGGACTGGCGGCGAGCTGATATCTTCCGCCGCCCAGCTCCAGGATCATTTCCGCATGCCTGCAGTCCCCGGCCCTTTGAAGAAG
>JAIEKC010000489.1:0-6036 GCA_029064505.1 Acetatifactor sp. | reverse complement strand
GTGCAGGTGATGTGATGAGAGGACCATTGATCGAAACAGAAGCAAGGGCTATCTTAAAACTGGGTATAGAGCTGGGTATAAAGGAAACGAAAAAAGAAGTGGCATTGAAAATACTGGAAAAAGGAAGCTGACCATTGAGGAGATTTCGTATTGTGTCGGTCTCAGTGCGGCGGAGGTGGAACAGCTTGCGGGGGAGCAGACAGCGTAAGATACAGCTCTTTCGTTGACTTTTCCTTCGGCGGATGATAGGATGGGTTTATCAAAATGAAATTCCTGCATGGGATGGCATTATTGGGAACAGAGAGGGAAGAGGATCAGACAACGGATTCCCCGGGAGGAGAGAGTTATGAGTATGAGAGGAATTGACACCCCTGTGAGGCAGAAGCGCAGGAGAGTGTTTAAGGAAGTTGCCAATCTGGCTTATCATTCCACCAATTTAAAGGACGATATGGAGGCGCTTCCCTATAAGATCGTGGATTATGAGGAGACTCAGTTTTTCGAGAGCGTTTACCGCGACAGGGCTATCGTCCGTGAGCGCATCCGCCTTGCCATGGGTATGAGCCTGAGACCGGAGAACAGAGAGCATCCGGGGCATCTGACCCAGGGGCTGGAGGAGAGCGACATCTCTGAGAAATATTATGAACCGCCTCTGATGCAGGTCATTCCCTCCGCCTGCAATGCGTGCCCTGAGAATAAATATGAGATCACCAGTTCCTGCATGGGCTGTGTGGCTCATCCCTGTCAGAGCGTCTGCCCCAAGGGTGCGATCTCCATGGTGGACGGCAAGTCTGTGATCGATCAGGAGAAATGTATTAAGTGTGGGAAATGTAAGGATGTCTGTCCTTATGATGCCATCTGCCATAAGGAGCGCCCCTGTAAGGCGGCCTGCGGGATCGGGGCGATCAAGTCTGACCGTTTCGGGCGTGCGTACATAGATAATGATCTGTGCGTATCCTGCGGACAATGTATGGTCAGCTGTCCTTTTGGAGCCATAGCCGACAAATCACAGATCTTCCAGCTGATCCGGGCATTGCAGTCGGGCAGGAAGATTATTGCCCAGGTGGCGCCTGCCTTTGTGGGACAGTTCGGCAAAAATGTAACACCTGATATTTTTAAAACGGCATTAAAGGAACTGGGCTTTGCCGATGTATATGAGACAGCCATAGGAGCGGATCTTGGCTGTATGGCGGAGGCGGAGCACTATGTGAAGGAGGTTGCCACAGGCAATCAGGCTTTTGCGCTGACATCCTGCTGCCCTTCCTGGTCCGTTATGGCGAAGAATCTGTTCCCTGAGACCATTGACAAGATCAGCAACGAGCTGACGCCAATGGTGGCAACGGCGCGGATCATCAAAAAGGAGCATCCTGACGCAGGCGTAGTCTTTATCGGTCCCTGTGCGTCAAAGAAGCTGGAGGCAAGCCGACGGACCATCCGTTCCGATGTGGATTTTGTGATCACCTTTGAAGAACTGGCGGGAATGTTCGAGGCGAAGGGACTCTTACTGGACGAAATCAGGGCCATGGACGAGATGCGGGATGCCACCGGAGCCGGGCGCGGTTACGGTGTGGCAGGCGGTGTGGCAAGCGCCATTGAGGACTGTATCAATGCCTATTATCCCGGCACGGAGGTCAGGATCGAGCATGCGGAAAGCCTGTCAGAGTGTAAGAAAATGCTCCTGCTGGCAAAGGCGGGGAAAAAGAACGGCTGCTTAATTGAAGGAATGGCATGTCCGGGAGGCTGTATCGCGGGAGCGGGTACCAATATTGCCATAGGCCAGGCGGCCCGGGAGGTGGCGGCGTTCAAGGCGGCAGCGGCGGAGAAGGTGCCTGCGGACGGGGAACATTCGGTTGGCTAGTGTGCTGTACCATTCATTTTCAGTCAAATGACGCAGAATGAATTTTCAGCCTGCAAGACGGCAGAACGAGGCGATGCGGTGGCATCGTTGAGTGAGGACACCAAAGAGCTAAAGCTCTTGGCAGATGGAAATTCAAGCAAGTCATTTGGCGAAATATGAACGGTACAACACACTAGGCCACGAATCGGTAATGTCTCTCAGATTCTGTGTCATTTATGGAAATACGGATAATCCCTGTTGCACTTTCCGTGAAAAGGTAATAGAATAAAACATTATATGCTTGTCTGCAAAGCGGCCAGGCATATGCAATGTTGAATAAAAATATGTATTCAACCGGGAATTTGTGCAGAAGCGTCACATATTCCATCGGCAGTATCAGAGCGTGTTTGAAAAATGCTTTCTCTAAGGTTTGAGTCACACTTTGTGGGATGCAGGACCGGGAAATGATTTTTCAAACACGTTTCAGGCAAAAAGCGCTTCGGAATGGAGGAAAAAATGAAGATCAGAACAAGATATGCGCCCAGCCCTACAGGCAAGATGCATGTGGGCAATTTAAGGTCTGCGCTGTACGAATTTTTGATCGCAAGGCATGCGGGCGGCGACTTTATGCTACGCATTGAGGATACCGACCAGGAACGTTTCGTGGAGGGTGCTACGGAGATCATTTATCGTACATTGGAGAAGGCGGGGCTGGATCACGACGAGGGTCCCGATAAGGACGGAGGCTATGGTCCCTATGTCCAGAGCGAGCGCATCAAGACCGGCATCTACATGAAATACGCCAGGAAATTGATCGAGAAGGGTGAGGCATATTATTGCTTCTGCGATAAGGAGCGCCTTGCGTCCCTTAAGACGGAGGTCGTGGAGGGGAAAGAGATTTCCATGTATGACAAGCATTGCCTGTCCCTTTCCAAAGAGGAGATTGATGCCAATCTGGCGGCGGGGAAGTCCTTTGTCATCCGTCAGAATATCCCCAATGAGGGAAGCACTACTTTTCATGATGAGCTTTACGGGGATATTACCGTGGAGAACGCGGAACTGGACGACATGATACTGATCAAGTCGGATGGATTCCCGACTTATAATTTTGCCAACGTTGTGGACGACCATACCATGGATATCACCCATGTGGTGAGGGGAAATGAATATCTGTCGTCTTCCCCCAAGTATCAGCGTCTGTATGATGCTTTCGGCTGGCAGAGCCCGGCGTATGTGCATCTGCCGTTGGTTACCGACGAAAATCATAAGAAGCTGGCCAAGAGAAGCGAGAACGGTTCCTATATCTTCGAGGAGATGGTGGAGCAGGGCCTTCTGCCGGAAGCCATTGTGAATTATATCGCACTGCTGGGATGGAGTCCGGAGGACAATCAGGAGATCTTTTCCATGGAGGAACTGATCAAAAAGTTTGATTACCTCAGGATCAGCAAATCTCCCGCGGTGTTCGACTCCGTGAAGCTCCGTTGGATGAACGGCGAGTATATCAAGGCCATGGATTTTGACCGGTTCTACGAGATGGCGGAGCCGTATCTGAAGGAGGCGCTGAAAAAAGACCTTGATCTGAAAAAGATCGCAGGTATGGTGAAGACCCGTATCGAGGTATTCCCTGACATTGCGGATCATGTGGACTTTTTTGAAGCACTGCCTGAGTATGATGTGGCAATGTACACTCACAAGAAGATGAAGACGGACAGAGCGTCCTCGCTGGAGGTATTAAAGGAAGTTCTGCCCATTTTGGAAGAGCAGTCGGATTACAGCAATGACGGGCTGTATCAGAGACTGTTACAATACGTTGAGGCGAAGGGCTGTAAGAACGGATATGTGATGTGGCCGATCCGTACTGCGGTTTCCGGTAAGCAGATGACTCCCGCAGGCGCTACCGAGATCATGGAAGTGCTGGGCAGGGAGGAGAGTCTGGCGAGAATCCGAAAGGGTATCGAAAAGCTGGAAAATGACTGATCTTTCCAGGATGAACGAAGCACAGCGTCTGGCTGTGACTCACGGAGAGGGGCCTCTGCTTTTACTGGCAGGCCCCGGCTCCGGTAAGACCTTCACTATCACTCAACGTATTCTTTATCTGTTGGAGAAGGGGATCGTTCCGGAACGTATTCTGGTGATCACTTTTACAAAGGATGCCGCCGTTTCCATGCAGCAGCGGTTCCGGAAGCTTTCTCCCGCCAATTTACCCGTCAATTTCGGAACCTTTCATTCCGTGTTCTATCACATGTTAAAAGAGTCCGGTTCTGTCAGGACAGAACATCCTTTAAACCAATCCCAGAAGAAAAAACTGTTGCTGCCCATATTGAAGGAATATTCGGGAGAAGCCTTTAAAGAACTCCTGCAGGAAGATACCTCTGCAATCCTTAATGCCATGAGTTTCTATAAGAATACCCTGTCCATGGAGGAAGCGGCGGAGAAGGTGCCGAAGGAATGGCGGGAGGCCTTTCCCGCTATTCTGGAGCGGTATGAAGCGGCCAGAGGAAGGATGGGAGCCGTGGACTTTGACGATATGGTCTGCGAGTGCAGAAGAATGCTCTCCGAACAGCCCCGGAAGCGTCAGTACTGGCAGAACCGCTTTGACCATATCCTGATGGATGAGTTTCAGGACATCAATCCCGTACAGTATGAGACCGTGAAGCTTCTGGCGAAGCCGCCCTGCAATCTCTTTGCGGTGGGAGATGACGATCAGGCAATTTACGGATTCCGCGGGGCGCAGCCGGAATGCCTGAAACGATTTGGGGAAGAATTTAATGCGAGACAACTGTTATTAAATATCAATTACCGGAGCTGTGGGGAGATCATCACCGCATCGGGGCTGGTCATCGGTGAGAATAAGAACCGTTTCCCGAAAGACCTGCAGCCTGCGCCTTGCAGCAAATTCCCTGAACCTGTCCCGGAGGCTGAACACAGCAGGGATTCCGAATCTGAAAAGAATTCTGAACATAACAAGAACTTCGGATCTGAAAAGAATCCCGAACACAACAGGAACTCCGGACCTGAAAAGGCTCCCGAACACAACAGGAACTCTGAGCCTGAAAAGAATTCTGAATACAATAAGAACTTTGAGTATGAAAAGATTCCTGCATGTAAACTTCGGGATCGGGACACGGCACCTGTGGTATTACAGTCCTTTGTTGACCGCGAGAGTCAATATGGATATCTGATACAGCGCCTGAAGGAATCGCCTTACAGTGACAGCTACGCCGTACTGTTCCGCACAAACGCCATGATGCAGGGTGTTGCATCCAGGCTTCGCAGGGCAGGCATCCCCTATTTGATGAAGGAAAAGGTTCAGAGTATTTATGAACACTTTATTGTCAGAGACATCCTGTCTTATTTGCTGCTGGCACAGGGCAGGTGGAGCAGGGAGAGATTCCTTCATATCTGCAACAGACCGTCCCGTTACATCAGCAGAGAGGCGCTGGCAAATAGTGAGTCTGTCCGACAGGTGAAAGCCTGCTATGCCGGTATGTCAAAACAGTTTGCGGCGCTGGATCTGCTGGAAAGGCAGTTGAAATTCATCGGCCGGGCATCCCTGAAGGCGGCAGTCACATATATCTGCAAGGTTGTGGGCTATGAGAAATACTTAAAGGAGCAAGCCCAGGGACATCCCGATAAATGGCTGGAATGGCAGGAAATGCTGGAATGGGTCAGAGTGGATGCGGGAAGATTTGAGCTGGCGGAAGAATGGCTGGCGGCCCAGGAGGACTATAATGAATCGCTGAGAAACGGGAAAAAGCAGGCGGACGATTCACAAAACCGGGGAGTTGTCCGACTGATGACGGTTCATGGCTCCAAAGGTCTGGAATTCGATCATGTGCTGATCCCGGACTGCAATGAAAAGGTTTTTCCCCATGGGAAGATGCCGGATAGAGATACCTGCGAGGAAGAGCGGCGGATCTTCTATGTGGCAATGACCAGAGCGGCCAAAAGTCTGGAGCTTCTGTATCTGAATGATACGGAAACAGGCTCCAGACTTCCCTCCAGGTTTCTCAATCCATTATTAAACTGTAGTAAGAAACTGTTAAAGAATTAATCATCTGACTTGTCTAAGTCTCCGGAATAAGATGGAACGGAAAGATATACGCTGCCGGTAAGCCGCCCGTGGGATCATTCCTCATCCACCAGTTCATCGAACTCACAGTTGGCCAGATACTCGTCGAAAGCATCCGCCACCTTTTCGT
>JAIEKC010000488.1:0-2599 GCA_029064505.1 Acetatifactor sp. | reverse complement strand
TTTAAAGACAATTACCTGAACACCCTGTGGGAGATATATTCCGGCAATGACGACATCCTGAATATCCTGCAGGAGATCGGCGGCATCTCCGCCGACAGCCTCCGCCCCCTTGCAGGGGACATAAACGGCATTGCCGACAGCATCCGTAACGTCTCCCAAAGCATCAGCGGCGGCACCGGACAGTCCACAGGCAGTTCCGGATACTCCGCCGGCCATACCGGACAGTCTGCAGGCAGTACCGGGCAGTCCGCCGGTGCCTCCTCCCTCACAGGCTCCATAGAGACCCTCGGGGAAACCGCTGACAAGACTCTCGGCGAACCGGACGGCGGCGGCGTCACCGGAAAGTTCAGCGAACTGGGACAGACCATAGAAGTGGCCGAAAGCCATGTGGCCGGCGTCCACGAACAGATGGAGGATCTCGACGGCGCCACCGCCACATGTACCATCACTGTAAATATTGAGACCAACGGCGATCTTCCCGAATACGCCTCCGGAACCGGCATAGAAAATGCTGTCAGCTCTCTGGGCGCCAGTGTGGGCAGCCATACTGCCAACCAGGGCAATACCCCTGCCGGGAGCAGCGCCGCCAAAGGCAAAGGCACCGCCAATACCAGTACCAAAGTCAAAGGCGCCGCCAGAGTCACCGGCGACTGGGGCGTCCGGGAGGCCGGCAGGACCCTTGTAGGGGAACTGGGCCGGGAGCTCTGGGTACACGCAAAGGACGGCTCCTTCGAGACCGTGGGCGACAGCGGCCCCGAATTCATCCGCACGGAAAAGGGCGACCTCATCTTCGACCATCTCCGGACCAGGGAACTTCTGAGCAAAGGCCGCATCACAGAATACAGGGGCCTGGCTGCCGAAAGCCTGCCCGGTGACAGGATTGCCCGGGAATACGGGGAGGATGCCGTCCTCACCCCTGACGGCACCGTGCTGCTCCCCTACGATCCCCACAAGGACCCCACTCCTTTCGGGGAAATATACAGGAAATGGCATGCCCACATGGCAAAGCTGGATGACCGGGAAAGGGAGGATTTCCTGAGGATCGATACCGTTTCTGAAAAGAGCAGGAAGATGCCGGATGCCACAAACCAGATCAACAATACCAGTATCGTTACCCAGAATAACCGCCCCAGCATCAATGTAGGCGATATCAATATCACCTGCCCCGGCGTCACCAGTCAGGCCGTGATGCGGGAGGTAAGGACCGCGCTGACCAGAGAATTCAGCGGATTCCGCAATTATACCGATCAGTGGATCAGGAGATGAACCGTCTCCTGATCCTTTCTGTTTACACAATCCACCCGGAAAGGAGGTGACCCTGCGAAATGGATATCCAGACAGAACTGTTGGAATCGTTCAAGCTCATGCTGGAGAAGAAAATGGATGAGTTGAAAGCCGACAGAACCTACAGATCCGTCATTAAAAGGATTGACAGGAAAGGATATGTGATCCCGGATCTCACCGGCAATGAGCGGATCGTAAAATGCTGTATTCCCAATATCACTCTGAGAGCCGGGCAGACTGTGTTCGTAAAAGAACCCATGGGCGATCTGCAGTCGATCCACATCTGCGGCGTGCCGGAGAAATGATCGCAGTCCGTATCATTTATACAGAAAGAGGGTGACCCCGATAGCAAAACCACAGATCAAGAAAATAACTCCTTTTGACGCTGCCGGGGATCATGAGATATGGATCTCATGGTCCGGCAGCCGCGCCTGCGCGAACCGGATACTGATCTATGACAACGAAACCAATCAGACTGTCTTCGATCACAAAGTATCCTCTTACATACTCAGGCACACCATACCTGCCCGCACGCTTTCCAACGGCAGAAAATATGTGATCCAGGCGCAGGTCTTCAGCGCAGATAATATCCCCTCGGCGTTGTCGGATAAGATACTGTTCTATACCTTTGAAACGCCAGATTTCTATTTTGAGGACATACCCGACGGCTCCGTGATAGACAATTCCTCCTTTGCCGCTTCCGTACACTACTACTCTTCCGACTGGGAAGATCTGGGAAAATACGTCTTTTCCCTGTACGATGCTTCGAAAAAGCTGCTTCTGGAAAGCAGTGAGCTTACGGATGCCGTTCATATCAGCTACACCTATCAGGGCCTGGACAATAATACAGCCTATTACATCCGGTGTACAGGCGTCACTGTAAACGGCATGGAACTGGACACGGGATATATCGGGATCACCGTAAGGTTCGAGAACCCGAATCACTATGCGCGCATTTACGCCACTCCTCTCCCATCCCAGGGCTGTATACAGGTGGCATCCAACCTGGTCATCATCCAGTATAACGGAACGGACAGCTTCAGGTACATAGACGGCATG
Organism: Acetatifactor sp.; assembly: GCA_029064505.1. GTDB lineage: Bacteria > Bacillota > Clostridia > Lachnospirales > Lachnospiraceae > Acetatifactor. The sequence goes on along the minus strand of JAIEKC010000488.1, from coordinate 256 downwards.
ATAGATCTGAGAGACAGCTCGATCTTCTACGACAGGGGCTTTTCCGTCCGGGATGATTTCACGCTGCTTCTCCGGGGAATGAACCTCTGGCAGACTGCCGACATCCTTAAGATGCGCAACGGTCATACGGAGCTGACCCTGAGCTCCCGCATCTATACCGATGGGACGCTGCGGTTCCGGCTCCTGGTACCCAACGGCGTGGGACATTATTTATTATATTCCGATCCCCAGGTCTTCCTGTCTCTTATACAGAGCT
>JAIEKC010000487.1:0-6468 GCA_029064505.1 Acetatifactor sp. | reverse complement strand
TTCCGTGGTGTTTGTATCTTTCTTAAGTGTGGTAACTTAAAGATACCATAAATCCATATGGAAGAGTTATTTTTTATGATAGAACTTTTTACTCTCAAGATGATCAGAAATTCAGATATTTTCGGAAGCGCTGTCTGTGCGGCAGTGATATGGAGACGGAGTGCTGGCGGGCAGCTTACGGATGCTGTCAGATCTTCTGTACAAGCATTACGGACAGAAATTGATCCTTTTAATAGACGAATACGATGTGCCTCTGGACAAGGCACAGCAGGCAGGATATTATGATGAAATGGTCATCCTGATTCGCAACCTGTTCGGCCAGGCCCTGAAAACGAACGACAATCTCTATTTTGCCGTGCTGGCAGGCTGCCTGAGAATCTCTAAGGAAAGTATCTTTACGGGCTTCAGCAATATGAAGGTTCTGTCCATCACGGATCCCCGGTTCGATGAGCATTTCGGCTTCACAGACGCGGAAGTCAGACAAATGCTGGAGTACTATGGCCTGAGGGACAGGTATGACTTGGTAAAGGCATGGTATGACGGATACCGGTTCGACAGTATAGACGTCTACTGTCCCTGGGATGTGGTCAACTATGTGGACCTGCTCCGCTGGGAACCGGATGCCCTGCCCAGAGCTTTCTGGATCAACACAAGCGGAAACAGTATTGTCAGAAGCTTTATACAGAGGGCAGGGCAGAAGGCGAAACGGGACCTGGAACGTCTGATCGAAGGGGAGTGCATTCCCAAGAAGATCGATCAGGAGCTGACCTACAGGGACCTCTACCGTGATACGGAGAATATGTGGAGCATCCTGTTTACCACGGGATACCTCACATATCGGGGAAAGCCGGATGGAAAGGTCTGTCGGCTGTCCATACCGAACCTTGAGATCCGGGAGATCTTCATCGAACAGGTCATGGACTGGTTCCAGGAGGAGGCGCGCAGGGACACACCGAAGCTGGATGCATTTTGTGCGGCATTTGCGGAAGCGGATGCAGGGACAGTGGAAGCCCAGTTCAGTGCCTGGTTGGAAAAGACCATCAGCATCCGTGACACAAGTGTGCGCAAGGATAAAAAGGAGAACTTTTATCACGGTATACTGCTGGGACTGCTGAGCCACAGGGAGGATTGGAACATCGATTCCAATGCGGAATCGGGGGACGGATTCAGTGACATACTGGTGGAGACCGGTGACGGAGAGACGGGGATCGTCATTGAGGTCAAGTACCCGGACGGCGGCGAGCTGGATGCCGGGTGCGAGGAAGCACTGGACCAGATCGAGAGGATGGGACATGAGAGAAGGCTGAGAGAGGATGGGATGACGCGGATACTTAAGTATGGGGTTGCATGTAACAGAAAGAAATGCAGGGTGAAATTAGCCGGGGAGCCGGGATAGAAGACAAAAGCTCCGGAGATGCGAATCTGTCTTGAGCCTGTCGAAGTCCATATCCATGTAAATTTTCAACGCTTCAAAAGTCTCAGGGGATATCCGGTGCCCGGAACAATAGTGACTGTGATGATTTGGCAAATCCCTTAATATGAATATGCTCAAGTACTTCTTCGAATACGGTTGTAACAGCACGCTCTTTGACAGACTGGCAATCAGCCGGGAAAAATATGCTCCGCAGCGTTATGAGAAATGAAACGCTGCGGTTTCATTTTCAGGCAAAAAGTGAGTAGCTGTAACAAGAGTAATATCGACGACAATAACATCATAAAGAACTTCATCCGTGAGACTGCTTCACAGATCAGAAGGAATTGGAAATAATGAGGATTGGGCTATGATTTAACGATATTCTTAATCCTCCACCATCATTAGCACGCTGTTTCCCCAAATTTCCTTTACCATATCTCGCTTAAATTTGTTCAAAGGTTCATCCGGTATTTTTTCATTGTACTGGTTTTACCCATGATCAATTGATACAATTCCTTTTCTGTGATCCGCCCGGTATCCATTATTTTGTTGATCCGCCCGGACGGATAACGATGTCTCTGCGCCAGTAAATCCTGTGCAATATTTCCATGCGACTGATATAATTCTTCTAATTTAAATATTTCTTTATATCTGCAGACAGCATTGCTCTTTTCCTGCAATTTTATACCTCCGAATCGTCTATAGGACTCGACAAAATTATTATACTATAAACATATATATGTGCAATAGTGATATCGTTTCACCTATCATAAAATGCCATAAGCCATTGCAATTGGCAAAAAAATGTAGAAAAAGCTCCCTCTGTATGTTATTATTGCATATATAAAAAGTAAATGCTGTGAAGCTATAAAACAATAGCGCTATTTAACGTGCATTCATAATGCCATTCCTCTCGGTGAACACAAGTACAGCCTTTTATATACATACGAGAAATGCAATGTTTAACATAGCAGAGATAAAATTTGAATATAAATGGAATTAAGAAAAATCGGGGGCAAGCCCTTTACGGCTTTTACATGCGCAGGGAATACAATTTATTAAATGGGAGATTTTTTGATAATGCTGGAAGATAATAGAAAAATCTTTTACAGGGAAGATTTAGAGTATAAGTGCAGCCGTCTTACGATCGAACGACAGCTGCAAATGTACGAAAAGCATCCGGATGGTAATGAAAGAGCAGCAACACTCTGGCATGCATGGCAGCAGAATAAACGATGGCTGATCCGGCTATTGGAGTTGACCCTGGCATCTTTCCCGTCATACAGCAGGCACGACTCATCGCATGCGGACGCTGTACTGCATAATATAGAGCGCGTGTTGGATGAAAAGCGAATTGCTCTGTTATCTGCCACAGATTGTTTTGCTGTTTTACATGCCGTTTATATCCATGATATAGGAATGGCTATTTTGGCGAATGATCGCGCAAACATAATACAAAGTGATGATTTTGTCGAAATGGTTGATGACCTGGCTAATGGAGCGGATAAAGATCTGAAGAATGCAGCTTTACTGATGAAAGAAATGTTTTATGCTCAGAAGTCGAAGGATGAGATCGACCATGACGGGATTGAATATCATAATGCAAAAAAGAACCTTTATACTAAAAAGCTGGATACCTATTACGCGGTAGTACTGCTTTTAGCAGAATATCAAAGGAGACGCCACGGAGAAAAGGCGGCAAGTGATGTCAAGGATTGGATTTTGGATCCGAATAAATTGAGATCGGAATTTACCATGTCCGGAGTCCCCATGCGTATTTTTTTCAAGATAGCTGACTGCGCTTCCCTTCACACTGACTGGGAATTTCAGCATATTCTGGAGTTGCCGTGGGAAGAGAACGGTTACGATAACGATATGCTCCATCCTCGGTTTGTAGCGGTATTGTTACAGCTTGGAGACGCGCTGGACATTGACAATGACCGTTTTCATCCCTTTGCGCATGCTTTCGCGGGGCACTTTTCCAGACAATCGCAGGCACATTATAATAAACATCTGGCGATTCGGACTTTGAAGATCACGCCGGAGGAAATTGTGATAGAGGCGGACTGTGAGACACGTGAAGCCATGCGTCTCGTTAGAAGTGAATGCGACGGGATCGAGAGCCTTCTTAAAGCGGCCAGTTATTACTGGTCCAGCATTGCACCGAAAGGTTTTAGCGGCGCGCTGCCTTCCTTTAAGCTTTCCAGACTTCTGCTGAACGGAAAGGAGATACCCTGGGATTTGGCATCCAGTCGTTTTCAGATTTCCCAACAGAAGGCATTTTCTTTTTTACAGGGCGAAAATATTTATTCGGGGTATTTTCCGTTTGTCCGTGAGTTATTACAAAACGCGATCGATTCCACTAAATTGCAATGTTATAAGGATTATAAAACAAGTTCCAAATTTCGTTTTGAAGAAAATCAGGCAAGCCTGAGTAATCCGGGGATCACTAATATCTCGAAGATTGTCAACCCGGTGGAGTATCCCATTGAAATTTCTATTTCCTGCTGTAAATTGGATGAAAATGATGATTATAGAGAAATTTCTTTAGAAGATCTGCCATTGAATGATATCCCGGAAACAGAAAAGGAAAAGGAGAAGTACGGGATCCGTTTCTCTATAAAAGACTATGGAACAGGCATCAGCGCGGAAACGCTTCGCAACATCTCAGATGTGGGAACGAGTTATAAGAGAAGGAAGAAATTGCTCCGGGAGATTCCTGACTGGCTCAGACCAACAGGAGAATTTGGCATTGGGCTTCAGTCTGTTTTTCTGGTGAGCGATAATTTTTTCTGTGAAACATATGTCCGAAATGGGGAGCGCTTTAAGATTGAATTTCTCACCGGGGCAAATGGGAAAAACGGATATATCAATGTGGAGCCGAAGGATCCGGAGGAGAATCCCATGGCCTACGGCACGGAATTTCAGGTGTTTATCAGCCATGAGAAGAAAAAAGATCGCAGGGATTACATGGATGCATGGACCGGCCATGATCCTTTTGCGGAAGGATACGAAAACAGCCAGATAAAGCGGGATATCATGGCGCTTACGATACAGCTTCTGCTTGACATAGACAGTCAGCTGGAAGATTTGCTTTTCCCAATTTATGTATCGGTGAATTTTGATCTGGGAGAAGCTCAAAGAGAACTTTTAAAATCCAAATTGTCGAAAATAGTGTTCAGCAATCAGAAAAAGGATGGGTATACGGAAGATAATCTGAAAAGACATATGTGCTGGATCTATCAGAACGCGGATAAAAGGTCTGCTGACGACAGCATTAAAGGATTTGAAATTGAAAAAGGTGTATGCAGGGTTGACCTGACGCAAATGAGAATCTATCTTTGGCTGGATGATCTGGCCGTAAGCGCCTGTTTGGGAGTAGATTTTGTGGCGGGAGATAACTTTCAGTCCATTCAGTCACCATGCAAACTTTATTACAAAGGAATTTTGGTTGATACACGCAATATCAATAAAAGCGGAAATCTTTTGGAATACATAAATATACAGGGAGGGCGTGGAGGAGGAAAACTGATCCAGCTGAGCAGAAACGGCTTTACGCCGGAGGGATTGGCATATATTGACTCTGTACTGATCCCCAGAATATATAAAAATCTGTTTGATGTGCTAAAAACCCTTGCCAGTCAGAAATTTGGTCCTGAAGGGGAATCGGAAAAGCTGACATTTGCAGAAAAGATAAAAGAGAATATTAGCAAGTATCTGAAGGCTGCACTGGATGACAGAGACAGTACTTTAGAAAAAATATGGCAAAAACAACTGGTTGGAATCAGTCTGTACTACAATTTTTATACGAGGGAATTTGAGGAAAAAAATTCTGTTTACCTGTCAAGACGGGAAGCTTATGAAAAAGAACAATGGAGTAAGGCGATCTATAATGTATCCGAAGCGGTAAGCGCGAGAAGAAATGACGTGATGGACATTCATAGCAGGCTGGCAGTCACAGAAGTATATGCGGATCTCTCTAAAAACGTTTTTACTGTTTTGGGCAAAAAGGAAATTACTATCGCGGATTTTTACAGTAAGGAGAACAAGTTTGCCGTAGTTTCAAAGAGAAGAGATACAGGGGATAAGTGGATCAACAGCCTGATCTGGCTGAAAAATCCGGAGGACATGGCGGAGCGGGTGCCTGTGTTGATAGAGTTACTGGAAACATCTGTATCAGAGCGGAACAGAAGGAGGGATTGGGCGGATCATCTGGAAGACTGGGCGGCATTTATGCTGGAAAACATATACAGTATTTTAGAATCCCAACCCATTCAACAGAGCAATTTTGTACTGGCGCTGCTTCAATCCGTATCGATCAGCGCATGTTTTGTGGATGTCACCGGGAATTATAAAGTACATATTTTGTCCGGAATGCCTTCCGGAAGTGTATATTATAATATACATGCCAAATATATGCTCTTAAAACGTATGGAGAGACGCAAAAATACGACAAATGCCGAGCGCTTTGCAGGGAATGTCTGGAGGGGATATGAATTGTTACAGCTTCCTGCAGTTTCCGAGGATGTATGCAGTATTAAAGAGCAGTACATACAGGAAAGCGATTCCTTTATGATCTTTCCCTGCTCTGGAGATACTGTTCGCAAGCTGATAGAGTTCGCAGAGATATCCGAAGAGAAATACTGGTCTGAAAAGCAGATGGAAAAAGGGGTACAGGGAGAAATGGCGGCTTACCTTACCGCCATGAAGGTTACATTAAGAGAAATTGCGGAAATGCTGTACTCGTGTATTGTGATAGAGTATGGTAATGCGAAAGATACCTGTGAAGCTCTCTTTATTGAAAAATATGTAGATTATTGCAGAAAAGAAAGGGTGCGAACCTCAGAAGTTTCTTTTTGGGATTTCCTGAACAGCGGATATACTTTGATGCTGGGTACTATGCTTCGGGAGGAATTTCGCGAAAGATCGAATGCAAAAGACCGGGATTCGTGGAAAGAGATATCTGTGGATTTCATAACTTTGCAGGAGCTGTCTTCCTTATTTAATCAACGGCTTCCAAGAGAGGATACCATTGATACACTGAAAGGAATTAT
>JAIEKC010000486.1:0-1738 GCA_029064505.1 Acetatifactor sp. | reverse complement strand
CCATACCTCCTGTCCGGTCCTCTTTCACTCTGTCCGCATTGCTCTTCCCGGTTTGTTTCTCCGCTGCATCCTCTTTCAATCCCCCGGCTTCTTCCTTTTGTGCGGCTTCTTTCACTCTTTCACTTTCTTTCTTTTCTTTCGTTCCCGCTCTTTTATCTCCGGTCTCCTTATTCTCCATATACACTCCCATATAAACCTTTGTCAGTACGATCACCGCCAGGAAACTTATCATAGCATAGATGATACAGATATCCGCCAAATACCCCTCTCCCATCATTATTGTCAGGATCGCAATGATCACAATGACCATGGTTCCCATCATATTCACGGACACGATCCTGTCTGCTGTCCTGGGGCCGATTATGGCACGGATCAGACACAGGATCACCAACAGCGCCAGCACAATGAGCACTGCCGTAAATAATACCCGATATGCCGCTTCCAGGCCCGCAATTCCTTTTCCCATTTCCTTCTCTGTCCTTTCTCTGATGCCTGCTTATGTCCTGTTCCGTCAGTCTGCACTTTTATTTCCCGTTCCATTGTTCTCCAGTCTGGAGAGCCTCTTCTGAAACTCCAGATCTTCAATACCCTCAGCCATACTTTCATCCAGGCAATGCACCGTACATATATCATTTTCCAGAGTCACGGTTATCGTTCCCGGAGTCAGGGTGATGACATTGGCAAGAAATGCTCTGGCCGTGGACGTTTTCAGACTGGATCTGAAAGCGACCAGCCTGGGCTCTATTTCTTCTTTCTGACTGAGGATCAGACGGATGACTGCAATGTTAGCCAATGTAATTTCCTTCAACAGCAGAAAAACAAAAGCGATCACCTGAAAGACCTTTTTGATATTCTGCCTTTCTTTGGCTATGCTGTAGTTCATAAACCTACAGGAAAACGCAAACAGTGCAGCTGCAATTATCACTCCAAAGACAGCTATCTCCGGAGTAAAGCTGCCATTAAAGATTACCCAAAGCAAAAAAAATATGAAATACATAATTTCCTCCTGTTTTGAGACTGTTTTATCATCCGACCGCCCCTTAAGACAATCTGCTTCGCATATGTCCCAAATAGAATCCTCTTTTTAGCATCCACATTATACTCCTATGAAATAAAAAAAACAATAAATATAATTTTTCCCATAAAGCATGGCTTTATCAAAGCACAGCTTCATTGTGACAGTGGAAATATCATATTTATTGTCTTTCACTAATACAACGGATATCAATAATCCGATGGATTTGTGTACGTTATATAATTTCTACTCTTTCAAAATATTTTATGAGGATATCGGCACAGTTTTCCGCCCCCAATTTGGAGGTGTCCAGAATCATATGGTAGTTATTTACATCCCCCCACACTTTGCCGGTATTCTCATAATAATAATCCGCACGTTCTCTGTCGTTGCGTTCCAGCATCTTCCTTGCCTCTTCATGAGAAAGGGCTTTCTTCTTCATGACCCGCTGAATGCGGTCTTCCTTATCGGCGCAGACATATACGTTAAAAACATTGGGCTGATCCTTCAGTATTTCAGAAGCACAGCGCCCTAATATAATGCAGGAATGATTTGCCAGCTCCGTGATAACTTCCGCCTCATCATGATAACTGGCTCCTTCCAGTTCATGCTCGATGTATGCTTTATCATATACGGGAATCTTGAGCTTCTTTGACAGATCCTCCGCTATCATGCTGGCGCCTGTACCAAAGCGGCGGCTCAAGGTAATAACCAGATTCATAA
>JAIEKC010000485.1:0-3687 GCA_029064505.1 Acetatifactor sp. | reverse complement strand
TTCGCACCATTGCATCGTTTAAATTTCTAGACGATGCAACCGCATCGCCGTCGAAATTTTGCCTTGCATTGGCACGAACCATGCGGCTCCAAAGTCCAATTCCTGATCGGATGGAGCACTAGAGTTTAGAAAAAGTTCACTTGTATATGGGAGGATTTTCGAGTATACTCATATCAGAATTGTGCAGAAAAATCTAAACTGCTGCCAATGGAGCAGACAGTGACAAGTTTAAAGGATGGGGGACAAGATGTCAGATAATTACAATGAAAATGATGATATAAATACTCAGGAGAAAAAGGTTATTTCCGAGGAAGAAAACAAGAACAGCGATTATGAGGATGTGTGCTTTGTCTGTCGGAGACCGGAGAGCAAGGCGGGAAAGATGTTTAAGCTGCCCAACAATATCTGTGTCTGCAATGACTGTATGCATAAGACGATGGAGACAGTCAGCCAGTTCGACTATCAGGGACTGCTTCATAATCCCCAGTTTCAGAATGAGTTGGATCAGATCACCAGACAGGGTGGTATTCCCAATATCAGTTTTGTGAATCTGGCTGATCTTCAGGGAGACGGCGGCATTCCCAATAAGCAGAAGCTGAAAAAGAAGAAAAAGAAAGAAGACAGTCAGCCTGTTCTCAATATCAAAGATATTCCTGCGCCTCATAAGATCAAGGCCAGTCTGGACGAATACGTGGTAGGACAGGAGCAGGCGAAAAAGGTGATCTCCGTGGCAGTTTATAATCACTACAAGCGGGTAGCTACGAATACCATGGATGAGATTGAGATTGAAAAGTCCAATATGCTGATGATAGGTCCTACGGGAAGCGGTAAGACCTATCTGGTCAAAACATTGGCAAGGCTTCTGGACGTGCCTCTTGCCATTGCGGATGCCACATCCCTGACGGAAGCGGGCTATATCGGTGATGATATTGAAAGTGTGGTGTCTAAGCTGCTGGCGGCTGCGGACAATGATGTGGACAAGGCGGAGCAGGGCATTATTTTTATCGACGAGATTGATAAGATTGCCAAGAAGAAAAACACCAACACCCGGGATGTCAGCGGTGAGAGCGTGCAGCAGGGCATGCTGAAGCTCCTTGAGGGTGCGGAGGTGGAAGTTCCTGTGGGAGCCAACAGCAAGAATGCCATGGTGCCGCTGGCTACTGTGAATACTCGTAATATTCTGTTCATCTGCGGCGGGGCTTTTCCTGATCTGGAGGATATTATCAAGGAGCGCCTGACCAAGACGGCTTCGATAGGTTTTAATTCCGAGTTGAAGGATAAATATGACAAAGATAAGAATCTGTTATCCAGGGTGACGGTGGAGGATATCAGAAAATTCGGTATGATCCCCGAGTTTATCGGCCGTCTGCCCATTATTTATACTTTGGATGGTCTGACCAAGGAGATGATGGTAAAGATTCTGAAGGAGCCTAAAAACGCTATTTTAAAACAGTACCAGAAACTGCTGGAACTGGATGAGGTAAAGCTGGAGTTCACGGATGGCGCACTGGATGCCATTGCGGAGAAGGCCATGAAGCGTGAGACGGGAGCCAGAGCGCTTCGTTCCATCATTGAGGAGTTTATGCTGGATATCATGTATGAGATTCCCAAGGACGACAATATAGGCCGCGTCACTATTACAAGGGAATATATCGAGGGCACTGGAGGTCCTGTCATCGACATCCGCGGCAATCAGACGTTGGATGATATGGACAGATTGAAGATCACTCCCATAGAAGAGTGATTTACTATGCCATTCCGGCACCGTGAAGTCAAAACCATGTTTCTTTATGGTTTTGCAATTCTCCTTATTGCCTTACTTTCTAATTATGGTGGTGCATCGGAATGCATGGGAGTTTGGTTATGTAACAGAGAAGGCGAAGTGTTGTGAGGGCACTTCGCCTTTCGGTTTAGAACGTGTTTGAAAATAATTTTCGCGGTGTATGCGTCACAGGTATCATTCACTCATTTTTCGTTGCTTTTTTGGAGCTTTTCTCTTTCCACTTTTAATTCCTGTTTTATAATTTCCAGCTCAAGCTTTTGCGCCTCCAGCAGCTGCCGTTCCGTCTCCATTTTCTGTTGCTGAGCGTTTACTTCCGACCATTGGGTATCGAGCTTTTGCTTCTGGGCATCAACTTGCTGTTGCCGGGCATAGATTTCCTGTTGCCGAACATCGACTTGCTGTTGCCGGGCATAGATTTCCTGTTGCCAGACATTGAGTTTCTGCTTCTGAACATCGAGTTCCTGCTTCTGAACATCGAGTTTCTGCTTCTGAACATCGAGTTCCTGCTTCTGAACATCAAATTCCTGCTTCTGAACACCGAGTTCCTGCCACTGTTTCCGAAGTTTGGCCTGTTCTGCAGGAATGTCAATCGGTTCCATATCTGCAAATAACTCGCCCATTTTTTTCTCCCTCACTTTCCCTGCTGTGTCCTCTGCCATTTCGACGGGAACTTTTGATCTTAACAGAAAAGCCAGCAGTATGTCCGCTATGATGTCTGCTATGTGATCAGGGGTATCTTTCAGGGCTGTCTCCAGTTTCTCCTGCGGCAGGGAACGGAAGGAAGAGATGTCGCCCAATTCCTGTAGTTTATTTACCAGCATGACCAGAGAGATTTCATCCGCTCTGTCCAACAGTTCCTCATTGCTGTATTTCCGCAGAGGGACAAGATAATATTGAAAGTCGGGAATATATTTGGAAAAAGAATTCCCCTCGGTGATGCGGCTCCTGAAATCCAGAGGCACCGTCCATTCCTGGCGCCCCTCATAGTATACGATGGGCAATATGGGCGGATATCTGAAATCCTTCCGCCTGGAGATTCCTTTCTCCCGCTTTTCCTCTTCCCTTTCATATGATTCCCATATATAGACCATATAACGGAATATCTGCATAGTCACATTATACTCCACTTTGGTCTTGTGTTCAATAAGAGAAACAAGAAAAAACGGTGTACCATTTTTAATGTGTATCTTTTTGACCCGGTCGGAGTTGCGTTCTTCGGCGAAAAGAGGTACATATTGCTCGGATACATCCTCGATGTCCTCAGGGCGGACATCTTTCAGGCAGGGAATGCCATTGATATAACCCCGTAGAAACTGGGCGCACAGGATAGGTTCATCAAAGATAAGTTTACTGCTGCTGTCAGGCAGTTTGGAATTCAGTATGTTGTTGTTTCCGTTTGCAGGCATGGGTTCTCCTTTCAATCGTACATGAACAGATGTATAAACCGGATATGTATGCAATAGAGAGAGTGGGCGGAATACCGGAATATAACCTGCGGTAACTTGTGCTGTTTTATTTCCTGTGGTAAAATCTGGTGAATTACCATAAGAACACTCCTGATGTGCTGGAGAATTTTTCAAACACGCTCTAATGAAACCATTCCGGATCATCAGACTGAAAAATGAATCAGCCCACAAAAGGAGTATTAAATGACTTGATAGCGTAAGTATAATATATTTGATATTAAAAAGCAATTATTTTTTACTGCAATTAAAAAGCAATTTTAAAAAATATAAAAAACAGTAATACCAGAACAGATTTTCTGCTATAATATCCTTGTAGTTGATACTGTGAAAGTATGTATCTTGCCCGCGGAAACCGCGCAGTTCAAATGAGCTCCCTTGCTCAATTCTTGACCACAGAATGTTTAATTGCATTCTATGGTATGCAAGACAGCTGTATGC
>JAIEKC010000484.1:3093-20054 GCA_029064505.1 Acetatifactor sp. | reverse complement strand
ATGATAATGGTTGTGCCATTATCCTCTTTTTGGTATTATTGTATTTGTTGAATTATGGAAGCTATATGGGTTGTGAAAGACGGGAGCACAGGAGAGCGTTTGAAAGATGGAACCGGAGTCATCAGAATCTTATGACAGGCTGATCATATGATATGACGGCGGAAGAACAGGGAGGGACAGGATGGAACAATCTGAAATCATCAGAAAGATCACGGCGGCATTTATCACCGGTGATCGATGGAAATTATATTTTAAAGGTCTGGGAGTCACCATGCAGGTGGCGGCCATGGCGGCTGTACTGGGAATCATTATCGGCACCATTGTGGCCTTTATGAAGATTTCCGTGAGGAAGAACGGGAAAAAGACCGTATTGGCGCACATTGCCAATGTGTACATTGATATCATCAGGGGAACTCCCTCTGTGCTTCAGCTTATGATCATGTATTTTGCGATCCTGGCCAGCAGCAAGAATGCAGTTATGATAGCGGGACTGTCCTTCGGCATTAACTCCGGGGCCTATGTGGCGGAGATCATCCGTGCCGGGATTCTGGCGGTGGACAAGGGACAGACGGAAGCGGGCAGATCTCTGGGCCTTTCCCATTTCCAGACCATGTGCAATATCGTGATTCCGCAGGCTTTCAAAAATGTCCTTCCGCCTCTGGTAAATGAGTTTATCGTACTGCTGAAGGAGACTGCGATCGTGGGTTATGTGGGTCTGAGCGATCTGACCCGTGTGGCGAACCAGATCGCGTCCAAGACCTTTGATTCTTTTACGCCTCTGATCGGCGCGGCAGTGATCTATTTTGTTATCATCAAGATCCTGACAAAATTGCTGGAGAAACTGGAAAGGAGGATGCGCAAGAGTGATAATCGTTAAGGAACTGTGTAAACAATTTGAAGATAACCAGGTATTGAAGGGTGTCAATTATCATATCCAGCCGGGGGAGAAGATTGTGGTCATCGGTCCTTCCGGTTCCGGAAAGAGTACGTTTCTGCGCTGTCTGAACCTGTTGGAGACTCCCACCAGCGGCGAGATCTGGTTTGACGGCCGTAGGATCAACGATCCCAAAGTAAATATCGACGAGGTGCGCCGTCATATGGGAATGGTGTTCCAGCATTTTAACCTGTTCAACAATCTCACCATTATGAATAATATTACGCTTGCTCCCGTAAAACTGAAGCTGATGAGCGCGGAGGAGGCCGGAGAAAATGCCCTGAAGCTGCTGCAGCGTGTGGGATTGGCGGAGAAAGCGGACGCTTATCCCAGTTCCCTGAGCGGCGGGCAGAAACAGCGTATTGCCATTGTGCGTTCCCTTGCCATGAATCCGAAGGTAATGCTCTTTGATGAGCCCACCTCCGCGCTGGATCCTGAGATGGTGGGAGAGGTGCTTGAGGTTATGAAAGAGCTTGCCGACAGCGGAATGACAATGGTGGTGGTAACCCATGAGATGGGATTTGCCAGAGAGGTGGGGACTAAGGTATTGTTCATGGACGAAGGAAACATTGTGGAGGAGAACACGCCCACAGAGTTTTTCAGCCATCCCGAGAGTCCCAGACTGCAGGAATTTCTGTCAAAGGTTCTGTGAGGGGAAGCGTTGTAACAGTTCAGACAGTCCCTCCCGCGAAGTCAAAATTGCAATGTGTCCTTTGGATAGATTTCCATGTGATTTCGGGAAACCTGGGAGCGCAAATCTGATCTTCTAATATGACACTTTTTTACGAATAATAAGTGTTTTGCGGAAATAGATTTGTGCCGGCGGTATGGATTTGCATGTTGTGGAAAGGCATGGATTTACTATGATTACGATTTCTCTGTGTATGATCGTGAAAAATGAAGAGAAAATTCTGAAGAGGTGTCTGGACAGTGTGGCCGACCTCTGTGAGGAGATCATTATCGTGGATACAGGTTCCACGGACAGGACGAAGGAGATCGCACGGAAATATACGGACAGGATTTACGATTTTCAGTGGATAGATGATTTCAGCGCTGCAAGAAATTATGCATTTTCCAAAGCAACTCAGGAATATATTTATTCTGCCGATGCGGACGAAGTGCTGGATGAGGAGAACCGTCAGCGGTTCCGTGTGCTGAAGGAGGCGATGCTTCCGGAGATTGAGATCGTTCAGATGAAATACGGCAACCAGATGCAATTCGGCACAGTGTACAATTATGATGAGGAGTACCGTCCCAAGCTGTTCCGCCGGCTGCGGGAATTCGTGTGGACGGAGCCCATCCATGAAACCGTGCGGTTAGATCCGGTGGTGTACGACAGTGATGTGGTCATCACCCACCTGCCCGAAAGCAGTCATGCCGGGCGCGATCTTGCCAATTTTCACAGGCATGTGTCGGAGGGATATCGTCTGTCCCGGCGGCTCCACAATATGTATGCAAGGGAGCTGCTGATGGCGGGAGATCGGGAGGAGCTTGCCCGGGCATCAGAGTATTTCCGGCAGTCGGCCGCGGATGAGAGCAGAAGCGGTGAAGAGGTGCTGGAGGCGTGCTGTGTGGCGGCAAGGGCGGCAAGACTGAGTAACGATACGGCAGCTTTTCTGAAATATACATCTAAAGCACTGGCTGCGGGAGCCAGCTCCGAAATCTGCTGCGAGCTGGGAAGCTTTTATGAGGAGGCGGGAGACTTTGAGGAGGCCGTTCTGTGGTATTACAATGCGGTGTATGAGACACAGCCGGTTTTGCAGCTCATCTGCGGCGGAGAGACCGGCCTGGAGGGGATGATCCGCTGTTATCGGGCACTCGGATGCAGTGAACAGGAGGAATGCTATTGTCGAGAGCTTGAACGCTGGCGGGCGGAGAACAGCAGCGTGAGACCGGAGGGCTGACGGAATGAGAAGGCACTGGGGAGGATGAGTTACCCGGCAGGAGAATGGCTGACTGGAGAGAAGAAGCAGCCCGGCAAAAACTGCGGACCAATCAACAAAGAACCCTCATCGGGAATCGGACGGGAGAACGGAGGTAACGGACAGAATAACAGACTGTCGCGTGCGGTTAGGAAAAGGAAAGGAACCTCTCCGTGATAACTTCACAATGGAGGATTGAAATGAAGTGGGAAGATAATGTACGAAAAGTAGTGCCCTATGTGGCAGGGGAGCAGCCCGACAAACCGAATATGATCAAATTAAATACGAATGAGTGCCCGTATCCTCCGGCTCCCGGGGTACAAAAGCTGGCGGCACAGATGGATTGCGACGCGCTGCGGCTTTATCCGGATTCCAATACGACGCCGCTTGTGGATGTGCTGGCGGAGTACTATGGGGTCAGACCGGAGCAGGTGTTTGTGGGAGTGGGTTCTGACGACGTGCTGGCAATGGCGTTTATGACTTTTTTCAACAGTGATCTGCCGATCCTGTTTCCCGATGTGACATATTCCTTTTATGATGTCTGGGCGAAGCTGCACAGAATCCCTTACCGGACCTGTGCGCTGGATGAGAACTGGCATATCCGTCCGGAGGATTATAAGCAGCCCAACGGCGGTGTGATCTTTCCCAATCCCAATGCGCCCACAGGGCTGATGGAAAACCCGGATACTGTGGAGGAGATCATCCGGTCGAATCCGGATGTGATCGTCATTGTGGATGAGGCTTATGTGGATTTCGGAGGTGTCAGCGCGCTGCCCCTGTTGGAAAAGTATGAGAATCTGCTGGTGGTGCAGACATTTTCAAAGTCCCGTTCCATGGCGGGCTTGCGGATCGGATTCTGTATCGGTAATGAGAAACTGATCCGGTACTTAAATGATGTGAAGTTTTCCTTTAACTCCTATACCATGAATTACCCTTCCCAGATGCTGGGTGTGGAGGGTGTCAGGGACGACGCCTATTTTAAGTCCGTTACGGGGAAGATTGTGGACACAAGGGAGCGGGTCAAAAGGGAATTGGCAGAGCTTGGTTTTACTTTTCCGGATTCCAGGGCGAATTTTATCTTTGCGTCCCATAAGACGGTGCCGGCGGAGAAAATTTTTCAGGCGCTCAGGGAGGCGGATATCTATGTGCGCTATTGGAACAGGCCAAGGATTTCGAATTCCCTGCGCATCACAATAGGTACGGATGAACAGATGGATCGTCTGATCGCGTTTTTGAAAGATTTTCTGAGGGTGAACGGGTAAGGCAGATATTAGAACTGACAATCAAATGTAGAATGGAGAAATGAAATGATCAAAAGTATTTTAAAAGGCATGTTAATTGGGATCGCAAATATTATCCCCGGCGTCAGCGGCGGCACAATGATGGTGTCCATGGGTATCTATGACAAACTGATCCATTGTATCACCCACCTGTTCAGTGAGTTTAAGGAAAGTGTCAAATTCCTTTTTCCCATCGCCATCGGTATGGGAATCGCCATCATTGCAAGCGCTTTCGGATTGGAGTGGCTGTTTGAAAGCTTTCCCGTCCAGGCGAACCTTTTGTTTATAGGACTGATTCTGGGCAGCCTGCCGATCATGTGGAAAAATGTAAAAAGAAGCAGGATGAAGGCCGGCCATCTGATCGCTGCGCTTGCCTTCTTTGCGCTGGTCGTGGGAATGGCGGCTTTCGGCGGTACAGAGGGGGCGGCGGCAAATCTGACATTCAGCATTGTGAACGTGCTGAAGCTTTTTCTGGTTGGCATCGTTGCTTCCGCAACTATGGTGATTCCCGGTGTCAGCGGTTCCATGGTGCTGATGCTGATGGGCTTTTATCAGCCCATTTTAAGCGCTATCACTGATTTTATCGAGGCGCTGACCAGCTTTGACATGGATGGGATTTTTGCCGGTATCGGTATTCTGGCTCCTTTCGGCATTGGTGTGGTGGCAGGAGTCTTTGCGGTAGCGAAGGTGGTGGAGATCATATTTGAGAAATTTCCC
This sequence comes from Acetatifactor sp., assembly GCA_029064505.1. Taxonomy (GTDB): domain Bacteria; phylum Bacillota; class Clostridia; order Lachnospirales; family Lachnospiraceae; genus Acetatifactor. The sequence goes on along the minus strand of JAIEKC010000484.1, from coordinate 15,201 downwards.
CTTTATGCTTATTGGGCGATCATCGGTCTGGTGGTGGCGTCTCCTGTTGCCATTGCGCTGATGGGAGGATTCGCGGCTCTGAGCGGCATGGGTGCGATGATGATCGTGCATCTGCTGACAGGCGCGGTTGCACTGATCGCAGGCTTTGTTGTGGCGATGAAGCTGGGCGAATAGGAAGAGCATCCGGAAATGCCTCTGTCGGCAAAGGCAAGGCGTTGTCCGGTCGGGCGCGGAACGGAAATAGAAGCGGCATCTGCCCGGACAGTGCCTGGAGCATTTGCGGACGTTGGAGCATCCACAAATGCCTCTGCCGGCAAAGGCGTTGTCCGGTCGGAGGCGGAATTGAAAAAAGATTGACGCGGGAGGCTTGTATGGACGCGTATCGGGATTTCTCGGCGGTTTATGATGAGTTTATGGATAATGTGCCTTATGGGCAGTGGAGTGAGAGACTGCATGAACTCATAGAAAAATACGGGGTGTCAAAGCCAGTGCGGGATGCGGAGGACGCTCTGGTATCGGAGCGCAATCTGGTGCTGGATCTCGGATGCGGCACGGGAACGCTGACGGAGATGATGTACCGCAAAGGTTATGATATGATCGGGGCAGATGTCTCCGAAGATATGCTGAATGTCGCCATGGAGAAGCGGGCGGCAGGCGGGGCTTCCATTCTCTATCTGAATCAGGATATGCGGGAACTGGAATTGTACAGCACGGTAGGTACGGTGTACAGTGTGTGTGATTCTCTGAATTATATTCTGGAAGAGGCGGAACTGGTGACCGTATTTTCTCTGGTGAACAATTACCTTTATCCCGGGGGCATTTTTATCTTTGACTTTAACACCGTTTACAAGTATGAGAAGATCATCGGGGATACTGTCATAGCGGAGAACCGGGAGGACTGCAGCTTTATCTGGGAGAATTTCTACAATCCGGAGAACGAGATCAACGAGTATGACCTGACTGTCTTTGCAAAGCAGGAAAATGAACTGTTTCGAAGATTTACGGAGACTCATTTTCAGAGAGGATATCGTGCGGAACAGATGAGAATGCTGGTGGAGCGTGCCGGTATGAAGATTCTGGAGATGACGGACGCTGACACAGGGGAAGATGTGACTGCTGAAAGTCAGAGAATTTATATTGTGGCACAGGAGTGGGGAAAGAACACGAAACGGGAAGAAACTAAACTCCCATGAATTCCGATGCACCACCATAAATAGAAAGTAAGACAATAAGGAGAATCGTCTGGGAGTTTAGTTGATGCACACAAGCTCCATAGAATATACAGGTTGGCGCAGAGCTGTCTCGCAAAACCATAAAGCAACATGGTTTTGACTTCGCGGTGCCAGAATGGTATAGGAACTTTTAAAATAACGCGGAAAGGAAGCAACACAGGGAACAGACATGACAGATTATATTGTGAGAGCAACTGCTGCAAATGCCCAGATCAGGGCCTTCGCCTGTACCACCAGGGAGACGGTGGAGACAGCCAGAACGGCGCATAATACCAGCCCCGTGGTGACGGCAGCGTTGGGCAGACTGCTGAGTGCGGGAGCCATGATGGGCAGTATGCTGAAAGGAGAAGAGGACATCCTGACGCTGCAGATCAAGGGAGACGGTCCCATGCAGGGTCTGACCGTTACGGCCAATTCCCGGGGAAAAGTCAAAGGTTATGCCTGTGTTCCCGATGTGATCCTGCCGGCAAACGCCATGGGAAAGCTGGACGTGGGAGGAGCGATAGGCACCGGGATCTTAAGCGTGGTAAAGGATATGGGATTAAAAGAGCCGTATGCAGGGCAGACTTTACTGCAGACAGGCGAGATCGCCGAGGATCTGACCTATTATTTTGCCACCTCTGAGCAGGTACCGTCGTCCGTGGGCCTTGGGGTGCTCATGAACCGCGATAACACAGTACGGCAGGCAGGCGGATTTATCATTCAGCTGATGCCTTTTGTGGAGGATGCGGTGATCGATCGTCTGGAGGAAAATCTGAAAAAGATCAGTCCTGTCACTGCCATGCTGGACGAGGGTAATACTCCTGAACAAATGCTGGAGCTGGTTCTGGAGGGATTGTCCGTGGAGGTGACAGATACCATGCCTGCAGCTTTTGGCTGTGACTGCAGCAAAGAGCGTGTGGAGAAGGCGCTGGTCAGTCTGGGCAGGAAAGAGCTGCAGGATATGATAGACGAGGGAGAAGGAATCACGGTCAACTGTCACTTCTGTAATAAGGATTATAAATTCTATCCGGAGGACTTAAAGGATCTGTACCACAGAAGCAAATAGAACACGGTCGGGCGGTTGATGTATGTTTTCGGGAAAGTTACGATTTTACGATTATAAGTTGGAATAATTGGAGAAAATATGATTCGGGACTGACCGGGAAAAGGGAAATACATTTTGGTGAAACAATTTGGAGTATAAATAAAGCAGAACGGAGACGCACATGAAGCATGGATTTATCAAAGCGGCAGCGGTAACGCCGAAGATCAAAGTGGCGGATCCCTCCTACAATGCGGGAGTGATCTGCGAAAGACTGGAAGAAGCATACGGGATGGGGGCGAAGGTCATTGTGTTTCCCGAGCTTTGTCTGACGGGATATACCTGCGGTGACCTGTTCATGCAGTCCGCTCTGTTGGAGGAAGCCTCAAAACAGCTTCTGACGGTGGCCGGGGCCACAAGAGACAAAGACGCGCTGGTCATGGTGGGACTTCCGGTGGAGAGGGCGGGCAGGCTTTATAATGTGGCGGCGGTGCTTCAGAACGGGGAGGTGCTGGGCATGGTGCCAAAGGCGAATATTCCTTCCTATGCGGAATTTTATGAAGGGCGCCATTTTGCCATGGGAAACAGGGAACCGGCAGATTTTCAATTTCAGGGAAAATCCATTCCCTTTGGAACCAATATTCTGTTTACCTGTGAAAATGTGCAGGGATTGACGGTGGGCTGCGAGATATGCGAAGACTTATGGGTGGCGAATCCTCCCGGCACGGACCATGCGCTGAAAGGCGCCACGCTGATCGCCAATCTGTCCGCTTCCAACGAGACCATAGGAAAGGATGAATACCGGGAACTGCTGGTAAAATCAGGCAGCGCCAGACTGATCTGCGGCTACGTCTATACCTCTGCCGGGGAAGGTGAGTCCACCCAGGATCTGGTGTTTGGCGGACATAATCTGATCGCGGAAAACGGAACGATCCTGACACAGACCAAGACCTTTCAATGTGAAACGATCTACGGAGATATCGACATTCAGAGAATTTTGTCGGAGCGGCGGCGGATGGGAACCTTTGGCAGTGAGCCGCAGGATGTCTACGCGATGATCCCCTTTTCGTTAAAGGTGGAAGAGACAGAATTGACGAGAACTTTTAACAGTATGCCCTTTGTGCCTTCCGATGCGGTTCAGCGGAATAAGCGGTGTGAGGAAATTCTGTCCATTCAGTCTTACGGGTTAAAGAAGCGCTATGAGCACACGGGACTTAAGACAGCGGTGGTGGGCCTTTCCGGCGGTTTGGATTCCACGCTTGCGCTGCTCGTCACAGTGCGAACCTTTGATCTGCTGCAATTGGACAGAAAGGGTATCTTTGCGGTGACCATGCCCTGCTTCGGCACCACGGACAGAACTTATAACAATGCCTGCGAACTGGCACGGACTCTGGGTGTTACGCTGGAAGAGATCGATATCAGAGAATCGGTGAACGTTCATTTCAGAGACATCCGGCAGAACCCGGAGAATCGCGATGTCACCTACGAGAACGCACAGGCCAGGGAGCGCACGCAGGTGCTGATGGACATTGCCAACAGAGAGAACGGACTGGTGATCGGTACGGGGGATATGTCGGAGCTTGCACTGGGCTGGGCCACCTACAACGGTGATCACATGTCCATGTACGGTGTCAATGCAGGGGTTCCGAAGACGCTGGTGCGTCATCTGGTAAAATATTACGCGGACACCTGCGGAGCGGATGGGCTTTCCCGAGTGCTGGAGGATGTGTTGGATACGCCCGTCAGCCCGGAGCTTCTGCCGCCGGTGGATGGTGAGATTGCTCAGAAGACGGAAGATCTGGTGGGCCCCTATGAGCTTCATGATTTCTTTCTGTATTACATGCTCCGCGGCGGATTTCCGCCTGCAAAGGTGTTCCGCGTGGCTCAGCTTGCTTTTGCGGGGCAGTATGACAGGACGGTTATCTTAAAATGGCTGAAAAATTTCTATCGGAGATTTTTCGCGCAGCAGTTCAAGCGTTCCTGTCTGCCGGACGGTCCCAAGGTGGGAAGCGTGGCCGTATCCCCCAGAGGAGATCTCCGCATGCCCTCCGATGCCAGCGCAGCGCTATGGCTGGCGGAAGTGGAGAAATTATCATAGTTGTCAGAGCCTGTATGCCACATGCCTTCCGGTGTGAAGGTGGAGCGGAAGGTGTGCTGCTGATTGTGGAGAGATAAATAAGGATCAAAAGGGTATTCCGGTTCTGAAAATGCAGATTCAAAAACAGCCCTTTCCTGAAATATCAGGGGGGCTGTTTTCGTGTGTGCTCATCCGTGTATATTTGTAAACCGGTAAACCAGTGCTTCATCCAGTCGGTTCAAAAGTTTGGTTCTGACTCAAGGCGTCCCGGTAGGCGCAGGTGTTTCCTTTACCTTCGCCTTGTTCAGAGAGTTCTGTATCGCCTCCAGCAGCACCAGGGAGGTATACTTACTTTCGGAGGTGTAAGTGACCTGATCCAGAGACTGATTTTCGTAAACCTGTTCACAGATCGTGTCGAAGGTGGGCTCCAGCAGCGGGTACATGGTGGTCACGGCTTCATTTAAGTTTACCATACGGATGGAAGTGATGGTGTTCTTATCCACAATGACTTCCACATCGATGGTCTGGGCTCCCAGAATCAGTTCAGTGGTATAAATACCGGGTATGTAAACGGAGCCGACAGTAGCAGAGACCTCTTCGTCAGGTACATTGTTTTCTTCTTTTTCTCCGGGCAGAAACATCATCACCAGCAGGATGATGAACAGGATTCCCAGAAGGGCAAAGATACCTGTATAGATCAATTCTTTCATGTGAAGTACAACGATTTTTGTCTTAGCGCTCATCCCTATTCCCCTTAAATGTGTATCCGTATTTATTTCTTTATAGTATATATGTGAGGATTTCAGAAAATATACATGATTTATGATTGACAAGACATGGCAACGATTGCTATTATGGCTATGGGACAAGGGCGTTCTACATGGGGGAGAACTGCCCTTATTTATATAGTTCGGGCCGTAGCGGTATGGCTGGACTGTGACGACACTACCATTATATGGGAGGCGCGATCGATCTTATGAATAAGTATACAAAAAATGATATTCTGAAACTGGTGGAAGAGGAGGACGTAGAGTTTATCCGTTTACAGTTCACAGATATGTTCGGCAATCTGAAAAATATTGCCGTGACGGCAAATCAGCTGGAGAGGGCGCTGGACAATAAGTGTATGTTTGACGGCTCGGCCATTGACGGCTTTGTGGGTATTGAGGTGTCCGACATGTTCCTTCACCCTGACTTTTCCACCCTGGAAATTTTCCCGTGGAGACCCCAGCAGGGCAAGGTGGCAAGACTGCTGTGCGATGTTTACCGCGCGGACGGTACTCCTTTTGAAGGCGATCCCAGGCTGGTGCTGAAGCGTGCCATCAGAGATGCGGAAGCTTTGGGTTACACTTTTGAGGTGGGACCGGAATGTGAATTTTTTCTCTTTGACACGGATGAAAATGCCATGCCCACCACGGAGACCGGAGAGCAGGCAGGTTATTTTGACATAGGTCCTCTGGACGGGGGAGAGAACGCGCGCCGGGATATTGTCATGACGCTGGAGGATATGGGGCTGGTCATTGAGGCTTCCCACCATGAGATCGCACCGGCACAGCATGAGATCGACTTCCGGTATGACGAAGCGCTTACCACAGCGGATAATATCATGACCTTTAAACTGGCGGTACGCACCATTGCGAAGCGCCATGGATTGCACGCTACTTTTATGCCGAAGCCCAAGTTTGGCGTAAACGGTTCCGGAATGCATATCAATATGTCCATGAGGAAGGGCGGGAAAAATATCTTTGAGGATAAGAGTGACCCGAACGGACTCAGCAGGGAGGCATATTGGTTTATCGGCGGTATCATGAAGCATATCCGGGGAATGGCGGCCATCACCAATCCTCTGGTAAATTCGTATAAGAGGCTGGTGCCCGGCTTTGCCGCGCCGGTTTATATTGCGTGGAGCACCGCCAACAGAAGCTCTCTGATCCGCATCCCGGCTGAGGGAGGCGGCGGCACAAGGATTGAGCTTAGAAGTCCGGATTCCGCCGCGAATCCGTACCTGACGCTGGCGGTCTGCCTGAAAGCGGGATTGGATGGGATGATCAATCGGATCGATCCTCCGGAAAGCGTCAATTGCAATATATATAACATGACAGACGGGGAAAGGTGTGCGCTGGGCATCCGCAATCTCCCGGGAACACTCTTTGAAGCCCTGGAAGAAATGAAGAGAGATGAACTGGTTCTTGATGTGCTGGGAAGTCATCTGGCCGAAAAGTATATTGCGGCGAAAGAAGCGGAGTGGCAGAAGTACCGCGCCAGTGTATCGGAGTGGGAGATACGGGAATATTTGTACAGATACTGATATCCAATGCTCATGTCGGAGGGTACTTTTCATCCGGATCTGAGATTCCTCAGAGCGGAATCATGGGGGTAAGCATCATGGAGGTAAGCATGTGACGAATATTATTATAGCCTTACCGAAACAGGAGGATGCAAGAGGGATCAAAAATATACTGGTCCGAAACGGTTTTCAGGTGACGGGAGTCTGTACTACAGGAGCTCAGGCCATCAGTCAGGCAGACGGTCTTAACGACGGTATCATAATATGCAGCTTTAAACTGGCGGATATGGTGTATTCGGAATTATATGACTGTATGCCCTGTGGGTTCGAAATGCTTCTGATGGCTTCCAACCGCCTGCTCAGCGAGTGCGGGGGAAATGGTATCGTGTGTCTTTCCATGCCGTTAAGAGTCAATGATCTGATCAGTACTGTGGGGATGATGTGTGAGGGGATCCGACGCAGACGGCGGAAGAAAAGATTCACCCCCGGGGTGCGAAGTGCGGAGGAGGAAGCGGATATAAAGGCGGCCAAGGAACTTCTCATGGCACGGAACCATATGACGGAAGAGGAAGCGCACAGATATCTGCAAAAGTGCAGTATGGACAGCGGGACTAACATGGTGGAGACGGCTCGCATGGTGTTGTCTGTGATGCAGGAATAGTGTGTTTCGGATTTCGCACGGCAAAGATATTATTGAGGTGGAACGTACATTTGACGGGATCAGGAAGTATCAGGAGAAAACTATATTGAGGGTATCGTTTTTTGGAAGATGGTATTCCCGGATGTAAGACCAAGCGTTCCGATTTTGGATTTAGGTGGGAATAGAATAGCGGATGCGGAACAAAATACCGTAAGCGTCAATGGAACAGGAGGCGGACATGTTATGAAATTTACGAAAATGCAGGGGTGTGGAAATGATTATGTCTATATTAATGGTTTTCAGGAGAAGGTCCCTGCGGGGGAAAAGCCGGGGCTGGCGAGAAGGCTCAGCGACCGTCATTTCGGTGTCGGGAGTGATGGCGTGATCTTTATCAATCCTGCGGAAGAAGCGGATTTCGAGATGGAGATGTATAATGCGGACGGCACCAGATCGGAGATGTGCGGAAACGGCATCCGTTGTGTGGCGAAATTCGTCTATGACAGGGGACTGACGGATTCGGAGCACATCAGTGTGGTCAGTGCAGGGCAGATAAAGTATCTCAGTATGGTGATAGCGAGACAGCATCCGTGGGACAGAGGAGTGGTCAAAAAGGTGCGGGTGAACATGGGAAGCCCTGTGCTGAAACCGGAACAGATCCCCGTATCCTGTAAAGCCGTGTCTGCGGACCGATATCACGGATCACAGGAGGGTATGGCGTGGGCTTCCAAAGCCTGTCCGGACGGAAGCGGGGAAGAAGCTTCTTGCGCTGATACGGGGATGGAGAGGAACAGAGCGGCGGAGGACAGGATTGTCAATGTCCCTATTGAAGTCAGCGGAAAGCAATATCGGATGACCTGTGTCTCCATGGGAAATCCGCATGCGGTTATTTTCATGGAGAATGTACAGAGCCTGGATCTGGAGCGCATCGGTCCCGCTTTTGAGAATCATGAGTGTTTTCCCAATCGGGTAAATACCGAGTTTGTGGAGATCCTTGACAGGCGGCATGTATTTATGAGAGTCTGGGAGCGCGGAACGGGGGAAACCCTGGCCTGCGGGACAGGTTGCTGCGCCACGGCGGTGGCATGTGTGCTGAATGATCTGACGGATTCTGACATAACGGTTAAACTTCTGGGTGGAGAATTACAGATCGAGTGGGACAGAGAGCAGAATCTTGTGTATATGACCGGCCCTGCAGAGACGGTATTTGAGGGAGAGATACCGGATCTGAACTATGAAGATTAGAGCGAGAAAAGACGGAACCGGAAAGGAGAGATCTCATGTTTAAAGTGAATGACAATTATTTGAAGCTTCCCGGAAGCTATCTGTTTTCCGCCATCAGTAAAAAGGTGAATGCATATAGCGCGGCGCATCCTGATAAAAAGATCATCCGTCTGGGGATCGGCGATGTGACCCAGCCTTTGGCGCCGGCAATCATTGAGGCGCTGCACGGGGCGGTGGATGAGATGGGAAGGGCGGAGAGCTTTCACGGGTATGCCCCCGACCTTGGCTATGAGTTTCTGAGAAACGCCATTGCGGAGAATGATTATAAGGCGCGGGGCTGCGAGATTGCCGCTGACGAGATATTTGTATCGGACGGCGCAAAGTGTGACTGCAGTAATATTCAGGAGATATTCAGTCTGGACAATAAGATTGCCGTCTGCGACCCTGTCTATCCCGTTTATGTGGATTCCAATGTCATGGCGGGCAGGACAGGTACTTATGACGCGAAAACGGAAGTCTGGAGTGATGTGATCTATATGCCCTGTACGGCGGAGAATCATTTTGTACCCCGGATTCCTGAGAAGACCCCGGACCTGATCTATCTCTGTTTCCCCAATAATCCTACCGGCGCCACGGTTACAAAGGCACAGCTGCAGGAATGGGTTGATCATGCGAATAAAACGGGGGCGGTGATCCTCTATGACGCGGCATATGAAGCGTATATTTCCGAGGAGGATGTCCCTCACAGCATCTACGAATGCGAGGGCGCGAGAACCTGTGCCATTGAGATGCGTTCTTTTTCGAAAAATGCGGGATTTACCGGTGTGCGTCTGGGATTTACCGTGATTCCGAAGGAATTAAAATGCGGCGATGTGGCGCTCCACACTCTCTGGGCGAGGAGGCATGGAACCAAGTATAACGGTGCTCCCTATATTGTCCAGAAGGCAGGAGAGGCGGTCTACTCTGAGGCAGGCAGAGCGCAGCTGAGGCAGCAGGTGGCTTATTATATGAATAATGCCCGCTGTATATATGACGGTCTGAAGGCGGCCGGATTTACCGTATCCGGAGGTGTCAATGCGCCCTATATCTGGCTGAAGACCCCTGAGGGGATGACCAGCTGGGAATTCTTTGACCATCTGCTGGAGGAGGTAAATGTGGTGGGAACTCCCGGTTCCGGATTCGGTCCCAGCGGAGAGGGATATTTCCGGCTGACCGCATTTGGCAGCTATGAGAATACGGTGGAGGCTGTGGACAGAATAAAGGGAATACGGCTGTAAATGATATCGGGGCAGTGAGCTTGGAAGTGCACGCGGAGGCGGGCATGGGGTGTAAAAGGATCATGACGTTTACGATACGGGAAAACAGTCTCTCGGAATCTACCCTGCACCTGCCTTTGCGGCCGATTTTCTGCCGGTTGCAAGACCCAATTGGGGAGGCGTAGTGGGGCTACGGTGACCAAATTGGGGCGCAGCAGGCCGCGAAGTGGGGCGTGCAAACCGGAGGAATGATTTTTCAAACACGCTCCAGAGTGAATGAAACAGAAAAAGAGGTAGCAGAGCATATGAAGGAAAGATCACGCAGAATTATGTGGGGAATAACAGGTATTTTGATTTTAGTGTCGGTGCTGGTCATGTATAAGACGCATCGGGAGCTTCCCTTTATGATGGATGATCTGTGGTATTCTACCATGTTGTCCGACGAGACACCCATTACCTCTTTTTCCGATATTGTAAAGAGTCAGATATGGCATTATAACAACTGGGGCGGCAGGAGCATGACGCATGGGATCCTGCAGATCACGCTGCTGATGGGAGAGCATGCGGCGGATATTCTGAATGTGGTCATGACGCTGCTTTTGTCTGCCATGGTCTGTACGGTTGCACAGTATAAAAGTCTGCCGGCATTCTGGGCGGCCATGGCTATGATACCGGGATTAAATGCCAACTGGAAGATGAGTATGTTCTGGCAGGCGGGGGCCGCCAACTATCTGTATATTACCGTTTTCATTTTGATTTTCACGTGGTGCTATCTGCGGGAGCTGCCGGAGAAAAATGCACTGGAGACGAAAACGGGCAGCTCTCAGAAAAATGTCTCCGAGTCCGATCAGGCATCTGCAGGCGGAAATGCTTTGTGTGACAGCGGAAAAACAGGCGGCGGGGCAATATCCGCGCCAAAGCATCTGTGGGGGACCACTCTGTGGATCATTCCTCTGGGAATTCTGGCAGGCTGGAGTAATGAGAACATGGGGCCGACGATGTGGCTGCTGAGCCTTGTGGTGATCGTGCTTGCCGTCCGGGAGAAGCGAAAGCTGTCTCTCTGGATGATTCTGGGCAATATCAGCTGTCTGGCGGGGAGCATCATGGTCATTGCGGCGCCGGGAAACTTTGTCCGCAGTGCGCAGGTGGAAAGTAATGAATATGGTTTCTTCTGGCAGTGCTTTCTGAGAGGATACGCGGAGAGTGCAGCGGTAACGGTGCACCTGTTTCCCGCATTGCTGGTATTGGGATTCATGGTGATATTGTGCAGAGGAGTGCTGAAACAGGAGCTGGGACGGCGAAATGTATTACTGCTTCTGTGTGCCTTGCTGTCCTGGGGGGCTATGGTATTATCTCCGCATTATCCTGACAGAGCTACTTTCGGAACAATGGTTTTTTTGATCTGTGTGACAGTGTCTCTGGCGAAGAAGGTGTTAAGTGTGAGAAAGGATCTTGCCTGGATGCTGTGGGGCATGACGGCCCTGATCTGGCTGCGCGGCATGTATTACTGCGGGGAATACCTTGCGATCACATGGGGATGGATAAGGTAGGCTTATGTGTTCGCCGCTGATTCCCCGGTACAGCACTGCATTAATCCTCGAGTACTCAGCACTCGCTGTTCAGACTACCGCCGTGTTGGCGCAAACATCAAGCATTGATCACTTTAAGATTAATGCAACACTGTACTGGGGCTGTCACGCAAAAAGTGCAGGAAAGACACCGACCGGATTACAGTTGTTCAGCCTTCAGCTGAACCGTTACGGCTTAATTTATCTGCTGACAAAATTTTGTATACCCTATTGCAAAATGGGAAAAAGTGTGGTAGCATGTTTTCCATATTGAAAATGCCATGAAGGAGACTCTTGTCAAGGGAAACGACAGGAAGACAGCGTCACCGACTGAGAGCGCTGTCAGTGGAAGCGGATAAAGGGAACACTCCGGAGCAGGCTGCCTGAACAGGAAATACGGATCATTTAGGGGTGACAGAACCTGACATGATCCGGTACACATTATTAGGGCAGCACGTTGCATGCGTTAAATGCGAGAGAGGGAACTGCCGGGAACACCTTTGATGGAAGGTGCGGCGTTTCAATGCGGGTGGTACCGCGGATAATGTAAATTATTCGTCCCGGGATGCAGAAAACTGTGTCTCGGGACTTTTTTTGCGCGAATAAGCAGAGTCAAAAGACCTATGACACAGCTGCCATGCTTGCATGAGCAGATGCGGCATAGGGCTTTTGACGAGCACCGCGAGTTCGGAAAGCGAAGCTATTCGAACCTGCATATTCGCGAATAAGCAGAGTCAGAGACACCAGCACGCTGCCTGCCACAGAGATATCTGTGTGCGCGAGCAGCGGGAAAAGAGGAGTAT
>JAIEKC010000484.1:0-2993 GCA_029064505.1 Acetatifactor sp. | reverse complement strand
AAGCAGAGTCAGAGACACCAGCACGCTGCCTGCCACAGAGATATCTGTGTGCGCGAGCAGCGGGAAAAGAGGAGTATTATGACAGTCAGAAATTGCTACAGAGACATTACGATCAGAGAAATCGACGAGCACTACATCGGAGAAATCCTCCGTGTGGCCGGGTGGATTGAGAACATCCGCGACCATGGCGGCGTATCCTTTATTGACTTAAGGGATATGTACGGCGTGCTGCAGGTGGTCATCCGGAAAGCGGAACTGCTGAAAGGATTGACCAAAGAGACCTGTGTCAGTATTTCCGGGCCGATGGAAAAGCGGGATGAGGAAACCTACAATCCGAAGATCCCCACCGGTACCATTGAACTGGAGGCCCGGGAGATCACTGTGCTGGGCAGGGTATATCGGCAGCTGCCTTTTGAGGTCATGACTTCAAAGGAGACAAGAGAAGATGTGCGTTTGAAGTATCGCTATCTGGATCTGAGAAATGCAAAGGTCAGAGACAACATTTTATTCCGCTCCCAGGTCATCAGCTTTCTGCGCCGGAAGATGACGGAACTGGGATTTGTGGAGGTCCAGACCCCGATCCTCTGCGCATCCTCCCCCGAGGGTGCAAGAGACTATATCGTGCCCTCCCGCAAGTATAAGGGAAAGTTCTACGCGCTGCCCCAGGCGCCCCAGCAGTATAAACAGCTGCTGATGGTGTCCGGTATTGACCGGTATTTCCAGATCGCTCCCTGCTTCCGGGACGAAGATGCCAGAGCGGACCGTTCTCCCGGAGAGTTTTATCAGCTTGACTTTGAGATGAGCTTTGCCACCCAGGAGGATGTTTTCAAAGTGGGAGAGGAAGTGCTTTCCGCAACGTTTGAGAAATTTGCTCCTGAGGGCGCAGCGGTGACGAAAGCTCCTTATCCCGTTATCAGTTATAAGCAGGCCATGCTGGAATTCGGCTGTGATAAGCCGGATCTCCGCAACCCGCTCCGCATCATTGATGTGACTGACTTTTTCCAGAAATGCAGTTTTAAGCCCTTTATAGGGAGAACCGTCCGCGCCATCAAGGTACATGCGGAGATGAGCAAGGGCTTTCATGAGAAGCTTCTGAGCTTTGCCACATCCCTTGGCATGGGAGGACTGGGCTATCTGGAGGTTGACGGTGAACTCTCCTATAGGGGGCCCATTGACAAGTTCATTCCCGATGCGTGCAAGGCGGAGCTCAGGGAGCTGGCGGCACTGGAAGCGGGAGATACCATCTTCTTTATCGCCGATAAGGAAGACAGGGCAAACTTCTACGCCGGCAGAATCCGCAATGAGCTGGGAGAGAAGCTGGATTTGCTTGAAAAGAATGCGTACCGTTTCTGTTATGTGAATGATTTTCCCATGTACGAATATGATCCGGATACGAAGCAGATCGGCTTTACACATAATCCCTTTTCCATGCCCCAGGGCGGCCTGGAGGCGTTGGAAAAGAAGGATCCACCGGATATTTTGGCATACCAGTATGATATTGTGTGCAACGGTATCGAATTATCCTCCGGGGCGGTTCGCAATCATGACAGGGACATTATGGTAAAGGCATTTGAAATTGCCGGTTATGATGAGGAGACCTTAAAGAATAAATTCGGGGCTCTCTATCAGGCATTCCAGTTCGGAGCGCCCCCTCATGCAGGCATGGCACCGGGTGTGGATCGTATGCTGATGCTGCTCCGGGGAGAGGAAAATATCCGCGAGGTCATTGCCTTTCCCATGAGCGGTTCCGCTCAGGATCTGATGTGCGGTGCGCCCAACGATGTCACCGAGCAGCAGCTGCGGGAAGTGCATATTAAGATCAGGGATTAGAGCGTGTTTGGAAAATCATTTTCTCGGTTTGCACGCCCCACTTTGCGGTTTGCTGCGCCCCAATTTGGCCACCGCAGCCCCACGATGCCTTCCCAATTGGGTCTTGCTCTGGAGCAGCGTTGCACAGGGAATTGCAGATGGTCGCAAAATCTGGCACAAAGAGATTCCGAGAGTCTATATAAAGAATAAGGAGTATGGTAATGGAAAATGTGATAAGTGATGAGACAATAGAATACGTGAGTATCCTTGCCAAGCTGGAACTTTCCGATGAGGAGAAGGAAGCGGCCAAGAAGTCCATGGGAGAGATGCTGGATCATATCGATAAATTGAATGAACTGGATACCTCAAATGTGGAACCCATGTCCCATGTCTTCCCGGTACAGAACGTATTCAGGGAGGACGAGGTGACGAATGGGGATGAGCGTGGCAGGACGCTGCGGAATGCGCCCGGTGAAAAGGATGATATGTTTGTCGTCCCCCGGACATTCGAGTAAAGCCACTGCACTTTGACGCAGGAGCGGGCTGCGCAGGCAAGGCGGCGGAAAAGATGACGACAGCACACAGGCCCGAAACGGGCAGACACAGAGGAACGCGAAAAATTGCCGCAGGCGGCAACGGAAAAGTATCTGTCCGATCAGTGCCCGAAATATTTGCGGATGCCCGGGCGTCCGCAAATCCCTCTGGTGATAACGGCACTGTTCGGGCGGATGCGGAGCCGAAATGGGATCAGAATGAAAACGGAATCAAAACGGAATCGGAATGGAACAGGGAGGTATCAGAATGGAAAAAGAGGAACTTTTATCCCTCTCCGCAGTGGCGCTGGGGGCTGCCATCAAAGCCGGGAAGACTACTGCGGTGGAAGCCATGGAAGCGGTGCTCGGGCAGATTGAGGCATCGGAGAGCATATATCATTGTTATGTGACCATAGAGAGAGAGGCCGCACTGGCCAAGGCGGCTGCGGTTCAGGAAAAAATCGGAGCGGGCGAGATGACAGGTCCTCTGGCAGGCGTGCCGGTGGCGGTCAAAGACAATCTCTGTACGGAGGGAATACTGACAACCTGTTCCTCCAAAATACTGGAGAACTTTATACCTGCATTTTCTTCGGAGGCGGTGCTGAATCTGGAAAGGGCCGGAGCGGTTCTGATCGGCAAGACCAATATGGA
>JAIEKC010000483.1:0-19348 GCA_029064505.1 Acetatifactor sp. | reverse complement strand
AGACCGGTAAGACCGCGATCGCGATCGATACGATCATTAATCAGAAGGGTCAGAACGTTAAATGTATTTATGTTGCAATCGGTCAGAAGGCTTCCACCATTGCAAATATTGTTAAGACGCTGGAGGAGCAAGGCGCAATGGCTTATACTACTGTTGTAGTATCCACTGCAAGTGATCTGGCTCCTCTGCAGTACATTGCTCCTTATTCAGGATGTGCCATCGGCGAGGAATGGATGGAGAGCGGACAGGATGTACTGGTCATCTATGATGATCTGAGTAAGCACGCTACGGCTTACCGTACACTCTCTTTGCTGCTCCGTCGTCCGCCCGGACGTGAGGCATATCCCGGTGATGTATTCTATCTGCATTCCAGACTGTTGGAGCGTGCAGCGAGAATGAGCGAGGAGTACGGTGGCGGTTCCCTGACTGCATTGCCCATCATTGAGACACAGGCGGGAGACGTGTCCGCATACATTCCTACCAATGTTATTTCCATCACCGACGGGCAGATCTATCTGGAGACGGAGATGTTCAACTCCGGTTTCCGTCCCGCAGTCAACGCAGGACTTTCCGTGTCCCGTGTAGGCGGCGCCGCACAGATCAAAGCCATGAAGAAGATCGCAGCGCCGATCCGTACGGAGTTGGCGCAGTACAGGGAGCTTGCGGCTTTCACACAGTTCGGTTCCGAGCTGGATGCGGACACCAAGGAGAAGCTGGCACAGGGCGAGCGTATCAAGGAAGTATTGAAACAGCCTCAGTATAAGCCCATGCCGGTACAGTATCAGGTCATCATCATCTATGCGGTAACCAATAAGTATCTGCTGGATGTACCTGTGGCGGAGATCACAAGATTTGAGAAGGAGCTCTTTGAGTTCCTGGATACCAAGTACGCTGAGATTCCTAACGGTATCGCGGAGGAAAAGGTGATCTCTGATAAGACGGACGAACTTCTGGGGAAAGCGATCAGGGAGTTCAAGGCACAGTTCTTAGGAACTGTTAAGAATTAATCTTGTGATTTATTCTTTGACACTTCCTTAAATAGAAATGAGGACAAATTATGGCATCAATGCGTGATATAAAGCGACGCAAGAGCAGTATTCAGGGTACGCAGCAGATTACGAAGGCTATGAAGCTGGTATCCACTGTAAAGCTTCAGCGTGCCAGAAGCAACGCAGAGCGTTCAAAATCTTATTTCACCAGTATGTTTGAGACGGTGAACAGTATTTTGGAGCGTGTGGGTCATATCGAGCATAAGTATCTTGTCCCCGGCGAGTCACAGAAAAAGGCAGTGATCGTTATCACCTCCAATCGCGGATTGGCAGGGGGGTACAACTCCAATGTGGTTAAGCTGGTGACCAGACATCCCGAATGGAAGAAGGAAGATCTGGTGATCTATCCCATCGGAAGTAAGGGTCATGATGCTCTGGCGAGAAACGGCTACGATATCAGGGAGTGTG
This sequence comes from Acetatifactor sp., assembly GCA_029064505.1. Classification (GTDB taxonomy): domain Bacteria; phylum Bacillota; class Clostridia; order Lachnospirales; family Lachnospiraceae; genus Acetatifactor. The sequence continues at coordinate 17,891 of JAIEKC010000483.1, read as the reverse complement.
AGAATGCTATCGTGGACGCACCTGCATACGCGGATGCAATGGTATTATCGAAGCGGCTGTTACAGTCCTTTGCAGAGGGCGAGATCGGTGAGATCTATCTCGCTTACACCGCATTTAAGAATACGGTCAGCCATGTGCCCACACTGCTCAGATTGCTTCCCATAAGCCCTGAGGCGAAGGAGTCTGAGGAAGCGCCCAAGGCGGAAGCAATCATGAATTTTGAGCCTGAGGATGTGGAGGCGCTGGATCTGATCGTGCCCAAATATGTCACCAGTCTGATCTACGGCGCTCTTGTGGAGGCTGTGGCCAGTGAGAACGGTGCGCGTATGCAGGCAATGGACAATGCGACCAGCAATGCAGAGGATATGATTAGCGATCTGTCGCTGAAATATAACAGAGCAAGACAGGGCTCTATTACACAGGAATTAACGGAAATCATAGCGGGTGCGGAGGCGCTCGGCTAAAAAGACGAAAAGATTTTCTAAAGCTGAGTTTCGACTTTGCACCGATTGCGTATGCCGGCCGAGCCGGCATAAACGGCAGGGTGAAAGGTTTTACGGATTTGTCCGCGCTGCTGTCATCAGCGGCAACGGCAGATCGGGAGGAATGAAAAAATATGTCCATATATTTGGGCAGGAAAGAGGTAGAAATGGCAGGAGAAAACAGAGGTAAGATTACCCAGGTCGTTGGAGCGGTGCTGGATATCCGTTTCGACGAGGGTAAACTTCCCGAGATCAACGAAGCAATTCGTATTCCTACCAAAGACGGCGGTGAGCTTACCGTAGAGGTTTCCCAGCATCTGGGAGACGACACGGTGAGATGTATTGCGATGGGAAGCACCGACGGTCTGGTCAGAGGAATGGATGCGATTGCTACAGGCGCTCCCATTTCTGTTCCGGTGGGAGAAAAGACACTGGGACGAATTTTCAATGTTTTGGGTCAGCCTATAGATAATAAGCCGGCTCCTGAGGGAGTTTCATACGAGCCCATCCATAGACCTGCGCCTCAGTTCGAGGAGCAGTCTACCGAGACAGAGCTTTTGGAGACGGGAATCAAGGTGGTTGATCTGCTCTGTCCTTACCAGAAGGGTGGTAAGATCGGTCTGTTCGGCGGTGCCGGAGTTGGTAAGACCGTGTTGATTCAGGAGCTGATCCGTAATATCGCTACCGAGCACGGCGGATATTCCGTGTTTACCGGTGTGGGCGAGCGTACCCGTGAGGGTAATGACCTTTACCATGAGATGACGGAGTCCGGAGTTATCGACAAGACCACCATGGTCTTCGGACAGATGAATGAGCCCCCCGGAGCAAGAATGAGAGTGGGTCTGACCGGTCTGACCATGGCGGAGTATTTCCGTGACAAGGGCGGTAAGGATGTGCTGCTGTTCATCGATAATATTTTCCGTTTCACACAGGCAGGAAGCGAGGTGTCTGCTCTGTTGGGACGTATGCCTTCCGCGGTAGGTTATCAGCCCACGCTGCAGACGGAGATGGGTGCTTTGCAGGAGAGGATCACTTCCACCCGCAACGGTTCCATTACTTCCGTTCAGGCGGTGTATGTGCCTGCGGATGACCTGACTGACCCCGCGCCTGCGACTACATTTGCACATCTGGATGCCACCACCGTATTGTCCCGTTCCATCGTTGAGCTGGGTATCTATCCGGCGGTGGATCCGTTGGAGTCCACTTCCCGTATCCTGGATCCCAGGATCGTGGGCGAAGAGCATTACAGGACTGCCCGCGGTGTGCAGGAGATCCTTCAGCGTTATAAGGAACTTCAGGATATTATCGCTATCCTTGGTATGGATGAATTGTCTGAGGAAGATAAGTTGGTAGTGTCCCGTGCCCGTAAGGTGCAGAGATTCCTGTCTCAGCCTTTCTTCGTGGCAGGACAGTTCACTGGTCTGGAAGGTAAATATGTGCCGATCAATGAGACCATTCGCGGCTTTAAGGAGATTTTGGAAGGAAAGCACGACGAGGTTCCTGAAAGCTATTTCCTGAATGCAGGCAGCATCGACGACGTGTTGGCCAAAATGAAATAACGGAGGATATCAATATGGCAGAAAAGAGTTTTAACCTGCGCATTATCACTCCTGACAGGGTCTTCTATGAAGGCGAAGCGGAGATGGTGGAGTTCAACACCACCGAAGGTCAGGTTGGCGTGCTGCCGGGACATATTCCGCTTACCGTTATTATCAAGCCGGGAATTTTGCATATCCATGAGGCGGAGGAAGAGAAGATAGCCGCGCTTCATGCGGGGTTTGCCGAGATACTTCCCGAGGGCATCACGATTCTGGCTGAGATAATTGAGTGGCCGAGTGAGATTGATGAAAGTCGTGCTGTGGCCGCAAGAGAGCGTGCCGAGGAGAGACTGCGCAGCAGGACTCCCGAGACTGATATTGCAAGGGCTGAGACGGCATTGCAGAGAGCAATTGCCCGTATTCAGGTATTAAAGTAAGGATAACTAAAAGAGGGGCTGTAAGCAACAAAAGGGATAAATATGCATATGCTGATAAAAAAGACTTTCGGAGATGCATATGGAAATAAGCCCTAAGTTGCTGCAGCCCATTCCTTTTTATATGTCGTATCCGGGATATCTCAGCCCGGGGAGAGAGTCCCAGATGCTGCAGGATATGGAATATCTGCAGCAGATGTATCCGGATACCGTTAAGAGATGCCAGCGCAGAGTCGCTGAGATTTTAGACAGGACAGACTATGAAGGCAGTGTGATCTACGACGAATATCCGGACAGATTAAGTCTTTTACATCTGGCGGACTCCATGCGGAGAACGCTGGAAAAGGAAGGACTGGAACCTTCCGAGGATGTGGTACAGCTCCTTCTGTTAAATGAAGTGTATAAGCGCAGGCATGGCGGCCGGCGCGGGAGGATCTTTTAGAGAGAACGTAATCGATCGGACGGATTGCGGAACCGATATGCTGACGGATATAAAGCGCGGTTCCCGGAGGGGGCAATCCTAATTGTTACAAGAGGACACTTAAGATGGATAAATTGAAAGATGTGTTTCAGCAGATGCTGAACGTTGATCTGATACAAATGACCCTGAGCAACAGCAGGGATACGGACCGCGCCGGAAAGGTAAAAATCCGGCCGGTCCTGCTGAAGGACGGAGTGATGTTTCAGGAGACCGTATATCGCGGGACGCAGGTATTTCATAAGAATTATGCGGACGGGGAACTTCTTCCGCGGTTGGTGGAATATATGGAGAATCTGTTTAAACAGGCGGAACTGAAAGGCAGCACACAGGAAGTCACCATACTGATCGGGAAGAAGGGGACCGTTACGGTCAAGAGTAAGAAATTATCGGAGAAAGTGCGTGGATCCGGGAGGACAACGGACATGCTCTCCCATGATCGGACGAAGCGGTATATCCTTCAGGAGGGACAGCCCGTAGATTTTCTTGTGGGATTGGGTGTGCAGACACCCGATGGCAGGATCACGAAGGCAAAATATGATAAATTCCGCCAGATCAATCGTTATCTGGAGTACATCGAAGATGTGCTGGACAGGCTTCCTTCGGACAGAACGATTCGCATTATAGATTTCGGCTGCGGTAAGTCTTACCTCACCTTTGCCATGTATTATTATCTGCATCAGCTTCAGAAGCGGGATATCCGTGTCACAGGGCTTGATCTGAAAAAGGATGTGATCGAACACTGTAATCAGCTGGCGGAGAAGCTTCATTATGACCGGCTGTACTTTGAACAGGGAGATATCCACAGCTATCAGGGAGCGGATGCGGTGGATATGGTAGTGTCGCTCCATGCCTGTGACAAGGCAACAGATTATGCGCTGGAAAAGGCTGTAAAATGGGGAGCCGGTGTGATCATGGCAGTTCCCTGCTGTCAACATGAACTGAATGCACAGATACATTGTGATATTTTGCAGCCTGTGTTACAATACGGATTGATCAGGGAGCGCATGGCGGCGCTGATCACGGATGCGCTGCGTGCGGATCTGTTGGAAAGACAGGGGTATCGTGTACAGATACTGGAGTTCATCGATATGGAACATACGCCGAAGAACTTAATGATACGTGCCGTGAAAGAGAAGGGAAAGGAAAATCCTGCAAAAAAAATGCGGGCGGCAAAAAGGATTTCATCCGTGGATGAGGTCATGGAATTTTTGCAGGTGGATCCCACTTTGAAAAGGTTATTGGAGAGGTGATATGAAAAAGGGCATAATAAAGTTAGCTGTATTTATGGCTGCGTTTGTGATCGCATTGCTTATAGTGGGAAGGCTGATGAATCAGGGCCATGATAATCTGACCATGGAAATGGCGCCGGCAACCCTTCCGCTCATATCGATGGAATTGAACGGAGTGGCGTACAATCAGCTTCATGGGTATAGAAATGCGATGGATGTATCCTTTCAGAGAGACACTGTCACATCTCTGGGGGAGAGGCGCAATACGGATTTTCGGATTGATACCTATGGCAGAAGCATTGACGGTGTCGCCATTGAAGTGCGGAGCGCGGACGGCAGCCGGCTGATAGAAAATACGGAACTGTCGGATTACACACAGCGGGGCAATGTGATCAGAGGAACCATTGCTTTAAAGGATCTGATAGATAAGGATGTGGAATATTCCCTGGCGATTCTGGTGGATTCCGAGGGGGAAAAAATTTACTACTATACCCGTGTGGTCTGGAGCGACAGTATGTATGTTGTGGAAAAACTGGAATATGTCTTGGACTTTCACAACAGACTTTATGACAGGGAAGCCGCGAGAGAATTGACAAAATATCTGGAATCCAATTCCAGACTGGAGGATAACAGTTCTTTTCACAGGGTGAACATCCACAGCAGTTTCCGACAGATCACATGGGGGGAACTGTCTGTGGAGGAGGTATCGACGCCGGCGGTGCGGTTGACGGATGTGGCAAATCAGACGGCATCTTTTCTGGTGGATTACATTGTGGCTACGCCCACAAACGGCAGGGATCACACTTATTATCAGGTACAGGAACATTATCGGATCCGTTATACCACGGAGAGAATATATCTGTTAGATTATGAACGTACCATGACACAGATCCCTGACACGGATAAAATGTATGCCAATGATAAGATACTTCTGGGAATTACGGCGACAGATATTCCCCTGGTGGAGAGCGAGGACGGAAATATTGTGGTGTTTGAGGTGGCGGATCAGCTGTTCAGCTATAATATAGTCACCAATAAAATGACGGTCATATTCAGTTTTTATGACAAAGATAATGCAGATGACCGTACAATGTACGGCCAGCATGCTATCAAGATACTAAATGTGGATGAGGGCGGAAGTGTGCAGTTTGCGGTATACGGATACATGAACCGCGGCCGCCACGAGGGCGAAGTGGGCATACAGTTATATAGTTACGACAGCAGCCTGAACACTCTGGAGGAAACGGTCTATATCCCATATGACAAGACCTTTTCCGTGCTTTCCGCGGAGGTGGAACAGCTGTTATATCTGAATCGTGAGCAGGAGCTGTATCTGGAGATCGACCAGACGATTTACGGTATTGACCTGGTGGAAAAAACGTATTATCCGCTGATAAATGTGAATCAGGACGAGAGTGTCCATACATCCGATAACCATAAGATCGTGGTGTGGACGGAGGCGGATGACATATACCAGAGCCGTAATCTGAATATCAGAAATCTGAGCAGTGGCATTGAAAACACTATTGAAGTCAGGGAGGACGAAGTGGTCTATCCTCTGGGGTTCATGGAAGAAGATGTAATATACGGGGTGGCGAAGCGGGAAGACATTGTGGAGGAAAGTTCCGGAGGCGCTTTTCTTCCCATGTATAAGATATGCATCAGCAGTTCGGACGGAAAGCTGCTGAAGGAATACAGTCAGTCAGGTATTTATATTACTGGGTGCCGGGTGGAAGGCAATCAGCTGATACTGGATCGCATGGAGCGGCTGGAATCGGGAGAATACAGGGAGACCACGCAGGATCACATTATGAATAATGCGGAGTCCGAAGTCAGCCGGAATGTGATCGTCACAGCCGATATTGATATTTATGAGAGGTATGTGGAGATTCAGCTGCGGGATGAGATCGACAGTAAATCATTTAAAATCCTGAATCCCAAGGAGGTGGTTTTTGAAGGCGGAAGAGAACTGCATCTTCCGGAGGTAGAGGAGAGAGAGCGGTATTATGTCTATGGTCCTTATGGTGTAAGCGGCATTTTTACTTCGCCTGCGGGGGCAGTCAATCTTGCGTATGAGATATCCGGTGTGGTGGTGGATGAAAGCGGTGAGTGTATTTGGCTGAGAGGAAACAGGGTCATCAGAAATCAGATCATGGCCATCAAGGAGGCATCCGTCACGGAGACGAAGGACAGTCTTGCGGTATGTCTGGACACGATCTTTAAATTTGAGGGGCTGGTCAGGAATTCCGAATATCTGCTGGGACAGGGATATTCTGTGATGGAGATTTTGGAAGATAATTTGGAGGATGCCCGCATCCTTGATCTGAAGGGATGTACTCTGGATGCGCTGCTATACTATACGAACAGGGACATTCCGGTGCTGGCGCTGTTGGAAAACGGGGAAGCGGTGCTGGTAACCGGATTCAATGAGTACAATGTGGTTATCATGGAGCCTTCTACAGGAACTCTGTATAAGAAGGGAATGAATGACTCTACAGAGTGGTTTGAGGAGAACGGGAATTGCTTTATCACATATGTAAGGACGGAATAAAGTGGAGAAGATGAAAATGAGAAGTCTGATACGCTGAATCTGTCACACTAAGGAATTGTCCGAAAATAACTTGTGCAGATGACGCAGGATAAATTCGTACAGGCAAGGCGGAAGAAGGAGGCGTACCGGGGTACGCCGACTGATGACAACGCAGACTGTGCGGATTTAGACAAGTTAAATGCACAAGTTATTAATGGACAGTTCCTAAGGATTGATAGTACGGGATACTCCTTAGTGTGACAGCTCCATTTGATCATGCTTGAGTTTTTGTGGCAGGGAAAATGTATTTTTTATATTTGTTCAGTACGTTCAGCAAAAGAATACCCAATATACCGCAGGAGAGGATCTCTCCTGCACCTACCGTGATAAAGGAAAACCACAGGGGTCTGATGCCGTAAGCGTAATAGAGGACAAAGGGTACGATTGCAGTATTGGCGACAATGGGAGGGACAGGTGCCAGCCATTTGTTCCTGCGCAACAGCCAGGTCAGCACAGCTCCGATCAGGGTGGCCAGTGTGCCGAATATGATGTCAGGCAGAGCGCATCCGGTAAGGATATTGGACAGCAGACAGCCTAAAGTCAATCCCGGAATAGCCGCAGGGGTGAAAAAGGGTAAAATGGTGAGCGCTTCAGAGAAGCGTACCTGGACGGCGTAGTTAGCCAGACCAAAGGCGTTGGCGACAAAAGTCAGCACAACGTAGAGCGCAGCGATAACGCTTGCGTGGACGATAAATAATACTTTCCTGTTCATTTTTTTCTCCTTTAGTTTTGTTTTACGTGAGGAAGGTCTCGAACTCACGGTGTTATTTAGTAAAAGCCTTGAGTTTATAGGCTTTTCCAAAAATTTATTATAAAGGAAAATGAGAAAAAGTCAAGCCCTGACTCAATTTATGGAAAAGGCTGACAGGAATAGATAAAAAGGTGAGTTGTCAATAAAGTGTTGCCGAAAACCTTGCCTAATTCCGTCATTGATTTTATGTATAAACTGATATAAAATAAAGTAAGCTTGAAACGATAACCATTGCAGGATTGGAAAAGGTAAATTGTATGGGGAATGTACGGAACAGAAAGACAGGCAGGGCAAAGCGTTTTCTGGCACTTTTATTTACATTGGTACTTCTGGCGGCAGTGCCCGGAGATCACCTCGGAGCGGTACATGGCGCGGAAAAGCGGATCGTGCGGGTGGGATTTTTCCCCATGGATGGTTATCATGAGCTTCGCGCGGACGGCAGTTTCACAGGCATGGATGTGGAATATCTGGAAGCCTTGTGCGATTACCTGAATTGGAATGTGGAGTATGTGGAATGCGAAAGCTGGGGCGATGCCCTGGACATGCTGCTGAATAAAGAGATCGATCTGGTGGGTTCCGCGCAGTTTTCTCAGGAACGGGCGGAAATTTACCAGTATGCCAGCCTGGCCAGCGGTTATACCTTTGGAGCCATCGCCGTCAACAGTGACAGTTCATTGGCATATGAAGATTTTAACGCCATGCGTGATATGACTTTCGGCGTGGTGGGCAGTTACATACGGAAAGACGAATTTTATGAATATATGGTCGATCATGGCATTCCCAGGCCTGTCGTGCAGGAATATGAGAACACGGCGGCTCTGCAGGCAGCCCTTGATGCAGGTGAGATCGATGCCCTTGTGCATTCTCTCACAGAGATCAGAGAGGGACAGCGTGTGGTAGGCCGATTTGCACCCATGCCCTTCTATTACATATCTTACAGGGGAAACGATGATCTGATGCGGGAGCTGAACCAGGGCATCGCAGATATAAAGATGAACCGTCCGGAGCTGGAAAACGAGCTGATGGTGAAGTATTATGACAGCAGGCTCGACCAGACCATTCTGCTTACCAATGAAGAAAAACAGTATATTGCGGCAAGAGGAACACTGACGGTGGGATATCTGGACGAGTACTACCCTTTTTCCTATGAGAGCGACGGAGTCTATTCGGGGCTTGCCAGACAGGTTCTGGAAGAAGTATCCGTAAGCACAGGCATTCTCTTCGACTATGTTAAGCTGGAAGATATGGCGGAAGCGAAAGCGGCACTGACGGATGGCAGCATTGACATTCTGAGCTATTGTGGGGAATCCGCCGCAAATATCAGGGCCGAGGGATTGGCAGTGACAAAGGTGTATGCCCAGGTTCCCCAGGTCATTATCATGCGCAGAAATGATAAATCGGACGCCATAGGCACACTTGCCGTGGAAGAAAGCAATGCGGCGGGAGAAGCGGTGCAGAACTTCACGGGAGAGAATACCCGGCTTCTGACTTTCCCTACACAGCTTGAGGGTTTGCTGGCAGTAAGAGAAGGACAGGCGGATGCGGCTATCTGTGATGGGTACCTGACGGAATACCTGCTGGGCTCACAGCTGCACTTTAATAAGATGGAGATCCACAGTGTGCTGAGCGATGTCCACAGCATCTACATGGCGGTGGCGGATGATGGAGATTCCCCGCTGCTCGGTATCCTGAACAAGGAACTGATCGAAGTCAGTGACAAGATGGTCAACGACTATATGCTTCAGGACAATTTCTATTCCAAGATCAGCATAGAAACCTTTATCGGTGACAACAGCATTCCCATCATACTGATCCTCATGGTCTGCGCGGCGGCAGTCATTCTGGTAATGTTCTTCCTTCTTCGGAACAGTATGCGGGTGCAGAAGCTGATGTACAAAGACACGGAATTCAATATCTGGAACCTCAATTATTTACGGTATCGCGCCACACAGAAGCTTGCCGCGGACAAAAACAGCAATTATGCCGTGGTATACACGGATATCGGGCAGTTTAAGAGCTACAATGCGTTATACGGCTGGAATGCGGGACAGCGGATACTGGAGCTGGTTATCGAGACGCTTTCGAGAGAAGTGAACAGTCAGAATGAACTTTATGCCAGGAGTTATGGCAGTCATTTTTTATTGTTCGTGAAATATGAGGATCTGAATACACTGAAGAAACGGCTGCAGGATATGGCGGACCGGATCTCCGCGTGTATCGATGAAGAAGCGGAGACTCATATGTCTCTTGCCATGGGCGTGGGATGTCTGGAAAATGGGGATGACGACCTGCGGCGTGCCCTTTCCGAAAGTATTCAGCTGGTGGATTCCCTGAAAAACGACTACAGCAATGTGGTGCAGATATATGACGATAAACTGCGCGCCCGGCTCAGAGAGAACCATGCCCGGGAGAAGCTGCTGGAATCCGTGGATATCGACAAAGATTTTGTGGCCTACTATCAGGCAAAGGTGGATATCCGTAACGAGCGGATCGTGGGAGCAGAGGCATTGGTGCGATTTAAGGATCCCACTGCAGACGGGGCCATTCGCGCGCCGGGCTTTTTCGTACCCTATTATGAGCGTACCGGCAGAATCCGGGACATTGATTTCTTTGTGATGGAGAGTGTCTGCAGGATGCTGCGCAGGCGGCTTGACGCGGGACAGAACGTGGTGCCTGTCTCCTGTAATTTCTCCCGGCTTCATTTCACTGCTGACGGATTCCCGGAGAGATTTGAGGAAGTGATGGACCGATATCAGATTCCCAGGGACCTGATCGAAGTGGAGATCACGGAGACGCTGGTGGGGGCGGAGGTACAGCAGCAGAAAGTCAAAGAGATCGTGGATATTTTGCGGAAAAAGGGAATCCGGCTGTCCATAGACGATTTCGGCTCCGGTTACTCATCTCTGGGCGTGTTTGAGCAGATTCCGGCTTCCGTCATAAAGCTGGACCGGTCTTTCCTTCTTAACAATGAAAATCGTGTCAGGCAGGTACAGATCATGAAAAACATCGTCAATCTGGCCAGAGACCTGAATGCCCAGGTAGTCTGCGAGGGCGTGGAGACAAAGGATGACACGGAACTGATGATGGAGATAGGCGCTTATGTCGCCCAGGGCTATCGTTACTGCAAGCCGGTTCCCGAGGATGTGTTTGAGGGGATGCTTGGGTGAAAAATATGCATTACTATTCACACGCCGCTTCCGCGAGATGTTTTTATGCGCTTTTTGCTGATCAAACCAAATCGATCAGAATGATCGCGTTGACTGCAGTGCGCGAAGCCGCTGTCTTTGTGTCTTCTGTGCATCAGTTACCGGTCACGGAATGAACAGCAACTTATTTCCCCCTGTTTATTCGACTTTTCATTGTCTGCTTCCATACTTTTGGATATAATGATAAAGAATGTGAACAGCAGACCGAAATAACGCCATAAAAGAAAAGAGGTGCAGAGCCATGGCCGCGGATATCAAGACAAAATTGCCCATTGGAATTGAAAGTTTTGAAGAAATCCGAACCCTGGGATTTTATTATGTAGACAAACAAGGCTGATCAAAGATCTGCCCAATGACTGGGGAAAGGTAAATCTGTTCACGCGTCCCAGAAGGTTCGGGAAATCTCTCAATATGAACATGTTAAAATACTTTTTCGAATATGGCTGCGACGACAGACTGTTTGAGGGGCTGGAAATATCCAAAGAACAAAAGCTGTGTGCGGATTACATGGGAAAATATCCGGTCATCTCCGTCACACTGAAAGGTGTAAGTTCCAGAAACTTTGATTCTGCGAGGGGAATGCTCTGCACCATTATCGGAAGCTCTGCGGTTCCAGTTTTTATCAGACAGTGATAAGCTCTCGGATAAGGATAAGGCGAACTATAAGCGATTAATAACCTTGGGAGAAAGAGATCAGCCCGCTTTCATCATGTCAGACGAGGTGCTGGAAGACAGCCTGCGGATGCTGACGCATCTTCTCCATAAGCACTACGGTCAGAAAGCCATTCTCCTGATCGATGAATATGATGTGCCGCTGGATAAGGCACAGATTTCGGGATACTATGACGATATGATCGGCCTGATCCGGAATTTGTTCGGTCAGGCGCTGAAGAGCAATGACAGTCTGTTGTTTGCCGTTCTCACAGGTTGTCTGAAGGTTGCCCACGAGAGTTTTTTCACAGGATTGAACAATCTGCGCACATTCTCCGTCACAAATGCACAGTTCGATGAACATTTTGGTTTTACTGACGAGGAAGTCCGGACAATGCTGGAGTTTTACGGAGTGGGTGACCGGTCCGGCCTTACCAAAGAATGGTATGACGGATACCGGTTCGGGGACGCGGATGTTTACTGTCCCTGGGACGTGATCAATTACTGTGCGGCACTGCGTGCAGACCCCAGAGCCCTTCCCCGGACCTACTGGCTTAATACCAGCGGGAATGACATTATCCGGAATTTTATCCGGATGGCGGAGCCAAAGACGAAACGGGAGATCGAGTGTCTGATCGACGGAGGAAGCGTAGAGAAAAAGATAAACCAGGAACTGACATATCGGGATCTGTACCGAAATATCGAAAATATCTGGAGCGTGCTTTTTGCCACAGGTTACCTGACCCGCCGAAAAATACCACTCTCCCACGGACACGCAGCCACTTTTGACATTGCGGCAGATAAAGAAGCCGACGATATCTTCTATCTGGTCATTCCCAATCTGGAGATCAAAAAGATCTTTATCGACCAGGTCATGGAATGGTTTCAGGAGGAGAGCCGCAAAGACGCGCCGAAGCTGGATGCTCTCTGTGATGCTTTTGCAGGGGCGGATGCCGCGGCTGTCGAAGAATGCTTTAATGCTTATCTGCGCAAGACCATCAGCATTCGTGACATCAGTGTCAGAAGGGGCCTGAAAGAGAATTTCTACCACGGTATCCTGTTAGGGCTGTTGAGCCATCGGGGAGACTGGATCGTAAGCTCCAACATGGAATCAGGGGACGGCTTCAGCGATATTCTTGTGGAACTGGAGGAGGAAGGGATCGGTATTTTTATAGAAGTCAAGTATCCGGACGGGGATGATCTGGAGAACGGATGCAGAAAAGCACTGGCTCAGATAGAACGAATGAACTACGAAGACCGGCTGCGGCAGAACGGACTGACTACGATCTATAAGTATGGGATTGCCTGCCACAAGAAGCGCTGCAGGGTATTGTTGCAGGAATAGGTCAATATTTCTGACCTGCCAGGCAGGATGTCGCAATTGTCAGTAAAGTGCGTTCGGAAACCGGGATAATAAAATGTAATTATCAAAACACAGTAAGGATAAAAACGTATGAGATGGGATTATTTGTTTGACAAACAGGTATTGGCACAGGGAAAAGAATATTTTCAGGAGGGACGTGTAAATAACCTGATACACAGGGGTGCGACTTATCAGGCTAAAGTCACAGGTTCCAAAAAGTATGATGTAGAAGCATATCTGACGGACAGAGTGCATCCCCGCCTTTACTGTAACTGTGAGGACGCGGCAGATGGCTATTATTACTGCAGACACATGGCGGCTGTACTGTACGCGATTGCGGAAGAAGAGAATCAGGGATCGAAACCGTCCGGACAAAGCGGGAAGAAGAAGGAAACAGACAATATTCCAAAGATAATATATCCCTTTTCCCACAAATGGACGCTTTTGGACGATGAGGAGGACACATCAGACAAAAGGGAAAAAGAGCCGGAATACCAGGTTTCTTCTGGCAGATCGGAAAGCGAACCAGGTGAGCAGACTTTTTCTGCCGGAACGGAAAGCGAACCGAACGTTCATGCTTCCTCTGCCGGAACGAAAATCGTGGCGGACGAGTATGAATATTTTGACTTGCGTGAAATGACAAAAAACTTTGTCTTTTATGAAGATTCCTGTCAGGCTGCACTTAAGATGATAAGAGACGGTGAACTTTCGCTTAGCAATCTGAAGGTGGGATATCCGAATAAACTGGGCGCCAATGAGATGATCGGAATCGCCGAAGGGATGGTGCGGCCGGGGAATAAAGCTGAGATGACGGAATGGCTCAAGATATGTTTTGATAAAAATGAGATTCAATATGCGGAGTGCGGCGTGAGAAAATGTTTATACAGCTACCGCAATGTTCAAAGCCAATACGGTTACAGTTCTACTGTTTCAAATAAGGAGACAAGACCCTGCAAACATGTTATCGGCTTAATGCTCTTACTGCAGAAGAGATTGCGGGAAGAAGCTGTGGGGGATGCCACTGACAACTATGCCCAGAGGATGTTGTATGATTTTCGCAATCTGAGAGCCTGGAACAGTGCGGAGGAAGAACCGGATAAGGTATCCGGTGTCGTGCTGGAACCCATCCTGGAGATGGACTATGACGGCTTCAAGCTGGGAGCCAGGATCGGAAAGGATAAGCTTTATCAGGTAAAAAGTCTGCCGCAGCTTGTATCCGGTGTGGAGGCGAAGGAGCTGCTGAAATTTGGAACCAAGACAGAGATTGACTTTTCTGCCGCACGCTTCGACGATCATTCGAAAAAATTTTATCATTATATCCGCCAGGTCGTTATGGAGGAGCACAGGAGAGGAAGCCACTCGCGGGAGACATTCCGTTATTATGAGAATACCGCGGAAACCATCAAGGGCAGGATTCCTCTGTATGGAAGACGGTTGGACGACTTCTTTGAACTGGCAAAAGGGGAAAAACTGACTTTTTCGGATAAGAGTGAAGGAAGGGCACTGAAGACAGTTTTACAGTTCCGGGAGGCAGATCCGGATGTTGAACTGTATCTTTCCAAGGAGACGGATGAGAGAGGGGTTTTTCAGGGTGTCCGCATAGAGGGAAGTTTTCCGGAATTGCTGCAGGGGCTGAATTACCAATACTTTTTTTCAGAGAACGCCCTGAACCGGATTCAACCGGAAAAGTTGGAAAATCTGCGTCCCCTTTTGGATATGGCGGTGCATGGTGTGATTTCCATGCAGGTGGGCCGCAGATATCTTTCGGAATTTTATTACCGGGTGCTCCCGGTACTGAAGGAATACGCTACTGTCACGGAGGAGGATACCGCAACAATCCGGAAATATCTTCCCCCGGAGGTGGAGCTTGTCTTCTATCTGGATGCGGAGCAGAAAAATGTGATCTGCCGCGCCGCAGCCAGATATGGCGATGTGGAATGTAACATTATGGACTGGTCCACGGATACTGCCAAAAGGGACCGGTTCCGGGATGCGGAGAGGGAACTGGAGGCGCTGGATTGTGTACGGCAGTTATTTCCGGAAGAGGACGCGGAAAAAAGATTCTTCCACTGCGGCACGGATGTTGATGCAATCTACACGGTACTGGAGAGCGGTATTGCAGAGCTGATGCGTCTGGGCGAGGTACACACCACGGACAGCTTCCGGAGACTGCGCATCCGCAAGACGGTGCCTGTGACAGTCGGCGTCTCTGTGGGAAGCAGCATTATGGATCTGGAAATACATTCGGAGGAACTGAGCCAGGAGGAACTGTTGGATATCCTGTACCAATATAACAGGAAGAAAAAGTACTACCGCCTTAAAAACGGCGATTTCCTGAATCTGGAGGAGCAAAGCCTGCAGGAGCTTGCCGCCATGCTGGAGGCCATGCACATCTCTCCCAAAGAATTTGTGAAAGGCAAAATGCAGCTGCCCCTCTATCGTGCGCTTTATCTGGATAAGATGCTGGAACAGTGCGACGGGGTCTATGCGGACAGGGATTCGCATTTTAAAAAGCTGGTCAAGAATTTTAAGACCATAGAGGATTCCGATTATGAGCTCCCCACAACACTGCAGCCTGTTATGCGCAAATATCAGAGCCATGGCTACAGATGGCTGCGTACATTGGAAAGCAGCGGCTTTGGCGGTATTCTGGCAGACGATATGGGACTTGGGAAGACATTACAGGTGATCGCGGTGCTGCTGGCCGCA
This sequence comes from Acetatifactor sp., assembly GCA_029064505.1. Taxonomy (GTDB): domain Bacteria; phylum Bacillota; class Clostridia; order Lachnospirales; family Lachnospiraceae; genus Acetatifactor. Next base: position 2,457 of record JAIEKC010000483.1, on the reverse strand, counting down.
AAGAACGAGGGGCGGCTGGGAGACGTGAAGACTGATACGAAGAATGGACCGGAAAGCAGCCCTGCACTGATCATTACGCCCGCATCATTAGTGTATAACTGGCAGGAGGAATTTGCCCGGTTTGCACCGGAGCTGTCGGTAGGCGTTATTGTCGGAAACCAGGCGCATCGGACTGAAATGCTTGCCCAATACTGGAAGTGGGATGTTCTGGTGACCTCCTATGATCTGCTGAAAAGGGATATCGCGGATTATGAGGATAAGCAGTTTTCCTATCAGATCATTGATGAGGCGCAGTATATCAAGAATCATTCCACCGCTGCGGCAAAGTCTGTCAAGATCATTCGAAGCAGGGTGCGGTATGCGCTCACAGGAACACCGATTGAAAATCGCCTCAGTGAACTGTGGAGTATATTCGATTATCTGATGTCCGGTTTCCTGTACGGATACGAAACCTTTAAGAAGGAGCTGGAGACACCCATTGTCAAAAATCAGGACGAGGACGCCTCGAAACGTCTGAAAAGAATGGTCTCCCCGTTTATTCTCCGCAGATTGAAAGGGGATGTCTTAAAGGATCTCCCTGACAAAATGGAAGAGACATATTACGCAAAAATGGACAATAAACAGCAGCAGCTGTATGACGGTCAGATCGTCCATATGCGCAAAATGCTGGAGAAACAGACGGAGGAGAATTATAAAAAGAATAAGATCCAGGTTCTTGCGGAACTCACGAAACTTCGACAGATCTGCTGTGATCCCTCTCTTCTTTTTGAAGATTATGGGGGAGAGTCGGCAAAGCGGGCAGCCTGCATGGAACTGATCCATAGTGCCATAGAGGGCGAGCATAAGATATTGCTGTTCTCCCAGTTTGTCTCCATGCTAGAGCTCTTGGAGAAAGACCTTGCGGAGAAGCAGATCCCCTACTATAAGATCACCGGAGAGACAGCGAAAGAAAAACGCATGGAACTGGTGAAGTCCTTTAACACGGATGACACGCCATTATTCCTGATTTCCCTGAAAGCAGGCGGAACAGGCTTAAATCTCACCGGCGCCGATATTGTCATCCACTATGATCCCTGGTGGAATCTGGCCGTGCAGAACCAGGCCACGGACAGGGCCCACCGCATCGGACAGACCAAAGTGGTCTCCGTGTATAAGCTGATCATGAAAAATTCCATAGAAGAAAAAATTCTGCGCATGCAGGAGGATAAGAAAAATCTGGCAGAGGAAATCCTGAGCGGAGAAAACGGCAATATTGTCAATATGAGCAGGGAAGATCTGTTGGAACTGCTGGAGAGTGTTTGAAAAAGCATTCCCCCGGTCTGCACGCCCCACTTCTCGGCCTGCTGCGCCCCCACTTTGGTCACCGTAGCTGGGGTAAACGTCCGTTTTACCCCTATTGCTCTTTCTTTTTTTTCGATGGGTCCTTCTTAAAGGTTTTCTGCCAGTTTGCATGAATCTTATCCATAAAAGTCTCCGTGGTATTCAGGTACGCGGAGACCCGTTGCTCTTCGCCATACGCTCCCACCCGAGCCTGAAAAAGTGTGTACTCCCGTTTCAGGAATTCGGCGGCGGAACGGTAATTTTCCCATTTCATCCTTGCGTTGGTGATCGCCAGAAGGGATGTGGCCAGAGTTGTGACCGAGGACAAGACTACAATGGCCATATTTGTGTCCGCCTGACAGGATGCCAGAACCACATTGATCAGCGGACACAGCATCCCGGCGAATGAGAAGGTATAATATAGCCTTTTATTGAAATTCGCTTTTCTGATATACCATTCCAGCGAATATTCCGTTCTGATCCTGCATATTTCTTCCGGTGATCTGTTTTCCGAAAACAGCACCTGTACCTCTTTCCATTCTTTCATTTGTATGACTCCTTTTTTTCCGCATTAAGTATTGTTAAAGAATCGATCGTATGCCGGCGATATTTTATAAGCGATTTTCAAGACAAGTGAATCTGTCAAAAGATCTCTTACGAAAATATTTTCTCATAATAATCTTCCGACATCTTCGTGACATCATAATCGTATTCTGCAAATTCCATCTGCCTCTGATAACACAGTACCTGCTTCATCTGCTGATAGCCGATGGCAAGGTTGAACGGCGTTATTTGGCTTACATTACTCAAATGCTCCAGCCATACGTCCACATCCAGGGGACATTCCTTACATGTATTCAGATAACGCAAAAACTCATCCTTGAACAAGGTTACCGGCAACAGCAGAAATATGGCAATTGAATCGGCGGCAATTTCTTCCAGACTTTGCGGAATGAGAGGAATTGCATAAGCATATTTCAACATACTCTGGGACTCATTGAGCAGATATCGCCCCACGCCGTTTGCTATCGCATAACGGCGCGTCTTATAACTGACATTGCTATCAACCACAATCTTTACTCCGTCGGAAGTGGCAGTGGTAACTGCAAGCTTTTTACTGAAATTAGTGATTCCCTC
>JAIEKC010000482.1:0-6312 GCA_029064505.1 Acetatifactor sp. | reverse complement strand
CTCATAAGGTATATCTCACCAACGCACTGAAAGCGGATGAGCAGATCGGTACCATTTATAACAATGAGATGTTCACCTGGGTCGAGCCATGGAATGGCAACGGCTGGGGATATAGCGCCCAGTTGATATGGTTCAGGGCGAGTGATGGTACACCCAAGTATGGATGGATTTCCGCTGCGGAAACAGATAAGGTTCTTGAAACGAATATTTGTTCCCTGGCCATGTTCACGGAGACGATCAACGGCAAAACCTATTACGGCTTCAAGATGAGGCGTAATGAGGAACTCTATGACAGGGATACTGGGGAGCTCATTGAGGGAAGACGTGCATATAAGGACAGATGCATATTATGTGAAAGTTCCACGGCCGGACAGAGCCATCCGGGTTGGCTGTCTGTCATCTTTCTGGAGACGGGTGTCGGAACAGGGAAATATGACAGGATTGTGGATGGGACGAATGCGTTTGTGGATATTGGCTATGACCAGGGATCTACATTTAATACCAATGCGTCACTGATCGGATCCCTCTGATACAGTGAGAAAAGATATTTGTAATCACTGATTCTGTAGCTGCTCATGGCTGGCAGGCATCTACCGGGTTTTTGGGAGTATGCCTGCCGCCTTTTATATGGCGGAAGCTTATTCTACCACAATCCCCCATTTTTCATATATGTCGTCAGCGCTGTATTGCACGAATTCAAAGGAACAGATCAGTCGTGTGTCATCCACTTCATGGTATCTTGGGATGGGCCACTCCACATTCCCAGCATTGATTCCGCATACCCAGAAGGTGCCATCCGCCTTTTTGATGATGGTGTTTTCCACTTTTTTTGTTTCTTTGTCTTGTAATTTCGTGATGTCGGTGCAGCCGATATCAGCGCTCCGGTTATCGGTCCACACCATGACGGCGTCCTCTGCCACCTGCCGGGGGGTGCACACGCCATCCACATCGTCAACGCCACAGTTTCCCACGTAGTTTACCCCCCATGTCCACACGGTCCCGTCACCCAGCAGCGCCGCATGGTTGAAGAATCCACCTGTGACCAGCTGCACGTTTTCCAGGATCTGCGTAGGTTCCTCATAATAAAAGGAGTTTTCATCGGCATGGCACAACACGCCCCAGGCCCATGCCGTTTTGTCCTCCCTGATGGCAACCACATCGTCCCCTCCGCACCTCGCATAGATGACATCCTCCATGAGCAGTACCGGTTCGCACACCGTGTACCTGCCGTAGCCATGGTATACCACATAGGAATAAGGGAGGATCTGCAACAGAGCCCCTGTCTCAGTGTTTCCCAGACCATACAATTTATGGTCGGCGGTCAGGTAGATGACGAAGTCCTTCACGGAATAATCCACATGGATCACGTTCTCCGCGATCTTCACCGGTTCCGCGTGGAAATCCTCATCAGGCGCCTCCAGCCCCAGTTGTCCGTGCATGTTTCGTCCGCTGCCCCACAGGGTTCCCTGGCTGTCTATGTAGAACAGGTTGGAGCTATCACCGGTGTTGGTGATGTAATGTTCGGTTATGTCGATACTGATTCTGGCCGGCGGCTCCGTATATTCCGATCCCTTCCATATGTATTCCGACCCTGTTCCCGTATCGTCAATGACATAATCGCTGGTTTTGGGGAAAAGGGAGACACCGGAACAGGAGACAAGGAAACAGCCCGCAAGTATCAGGAGAGCTCCTGTTCCTGTCAGTTTTTTTACGCCCTTTTTATGGATGGTGGATTCTTTCTTTCCCATGGGCTTCCTCCTTCCTGTAGTCTTGATTATAACGTACTTACTGCTCCGCTTCAAGCATTATACATGGACTGCCTCCGTTATGGCATAGGCGCGTCAGATAAGGAGGGAACAGATCATATCGGGCATGTTTGGAATCGTAAAAGATAGAACCGAAAAAGTATGAGACAGATGGAATCAGGGGATTCCGACAGGATCGTGATTGCAAGCTGCGAAATCGGAGGCAGACAGTATTATGACACGCACATCTATAAGTGGTCGGGTGAAAGCTATGTGATAGACGGAACAATGTCGGAATAATTAAGTGCCCTATATTCTGATATGGAAGAATTTCCTGTTTTGCAGATTATAGAAACGCCATACAACTAAGCAAGACACCAAAGGACATGATATTTTATATTGCTCCATTTGACGATGGATAAGAAAACCATCAGCAATGTGCAGGTTATCACTGGTGGTATTCTTACAAAAAAATAATTTTAAGTTTACATTTTCAAAGAAGTTCCCTTTTTATATATTGAATCTTCAAATTCAATATACAGAAAAGGAGAAAGATAAAATGGCAAGTTATGACAACACACGTTACACTTACGCACAGGTATTGGCAGGACAGGGGTATTACATGAAGGATGATGAGCTACGGGCTGCTCCAGGGGTAAAGGCCATGCAGACGAAGCTGAATGCAGCAGGCTATACTTGTGGTACTCCTGATGGTAAATTTGGATCCAATACAGATACAGCTGTCAGTAATTTCCAAAGAAATCAGAAAGATCTTTTGGTTGATGGCAGAGCTGGAAAAAAAACACTCACTCGTCTGGACGCAGTTACATTTGGAGATAGTAGTGCGGGCAATGCAGACACGATACGGAATAATATCGTCAGTGAGGCTGAATACTGGATCGGAAGGATCCCTTATTGCATTGACACTGTGGTTACAACGCAGGTTCTGGACAGGAACGATCCTCCTAAATATATGGATTGTTCTGATTTCTCATCTTCAGTGTATCTTACTGTTTTGGGGATTGACATCGGACCTAATACATCCACGCAGATCGGCAGGGGAGTGGCTGTATCTGCCGATTCCATGAAACCCGGTGATCTGATTCTTTTTGACTGGAATGGCAATGGAGCACCCAGTCATGTTGGAATTTGCTCTAAGGCCGGTGAAATGATCCATGAACATGGTACCAATAGTGATCCAAACAATCTGAAGTCCGATCAGAAGATTGAAAGAAGGAATCTGACAAAGTACTATACAAACCATATTCTTGCAGTCCGCAGGATTATCCAGGATGACGGAAGCATCGTAAATTAGTAAGTCAATGCAAATGCTATTATAAAGCGATGAATTGATCAATATGAAATGATCGTTCTATCGTATTTATGAAAGTGGCAGAACTTGTACATAAGAGAATTGAAACTACAGTGCATTAAAAAAGAAAAATCGCTGAGACCGCAGGACTTCAGCGATTTTTTATATAACCGATAAACAGCACCAGTAGTATTAAATCAACACATTGGAAATTGAAAACAGATTAATATGTCTGATCTGGTATTGATCTATTGTGAAGTTAAATTTTTCCGAAAAGTATGAAAATCCTGATTCCTCAGATATGCATGTTTTTATAAAATAGACATAAATGGCGATGATACATTTGATTATATACTAAAAATCTTATAAAATAAATTTATAAAATTTTGTCCATTAGTAATTATTTTCCTACTTTATAGACATAGGGGTACTTCGGGAGAAAACAGGAGGCAGCAGCATGGAAGACCTGGAGATTGTGGAACTGTACTTTGAACGATCAGAGATGGCAATCCGTGAAACAGAAAAGAAGTATAATGCCTTTTTGCGTCAGGTGGCTTACAACATACTCAGAAGTATTTATGACACGGAAGAAGTGGTCAACGACACCTATATGGGGGCATGGAACGCAATTCCGCCCACCAGACCCAACAGCCTGAAACATTTTTTATCCCGCATTGCTAGGAACCTGTCCTTTGACCGGCTGGATTACCGGAATGCGGGAAAGCGTCACGCCCTGTTTGTGGAAATGGATGAGTGTATCCCGGATGATAAAAGTGATCCGGAGATCCTGTGGGAAGCCAGGGAGATTGGCGCGGTGATCAACCGGTTCTTGGGAACTCTTGATGACACAAGCTGCGCTGTCTTTCTGGCACGGTATTACTATTCTTATTCCGTGGGAGAAATATCCAGACAATATTCGCTTTCTGCCCGAAGGATAAAGTACTTACTGTCCAAAACCAGAAGCGCACTAAGGGACTGTCTGGAAAGGGAAGGGGTGGCCATATGAACAGGGACAGGAGGGCTGCCCGGTTAAACGAGGCTTTCCAGTATGTGGATGATGTATTCTTGGATCTTGTGGAGAAGGAACGGGAAACAGGCCGCCGGAGGTATGTGAGGAAGCTCAGGGCATTTCTGGGTACAGCTGCAGCCTGTGTCTGCCTGGCGGTCTTGCTGCCTGGGGCAGCATTGGCATACAACTGGTTCGGGCTGAGAGAGCTTATCATGCCAAAGGAAGATGACGGGTATGTTTCCCTGACTTTAAGTGAGTATACCGGGAAACCGGAAGTTGCAGCCTTAAGGGAATGGAAACAGTTTTTGGCGGGATATGACGCCGATGCGGCATTATACGCAGAAGCAGTCAAAGAGGGCTTTTCCACAGAGGGCAGGGAAGACCTGGAGTTATACGGTGTATACAGCCGTGAAATGGGAGAGACTCTGGATAAGATCGCAGAAAAGTATGGGTTAACGCTGCATACGCACATGGAGTATATAAGCGAAGAGGAACTGGAAAGCCTGGCAGGCGGGAGCTTCCTGGAAGAAGTCAATGTAGAAAACGGCCGTGTCTATGAAAATGGTTCCTTCCATTTTATGGGAGCAACGGAGCTGGACGGCATCGGGGCAGTATTTTTCCGGTTCAGCTGTGCGGCAAAGGGCACCCTTGATGAAGACATACCATATATGGGACACCGGGATGGCTATGTGGAGTGGCAGTATGAAACGGCGGGCGGGGAATCTGTCCGGCTGGGACTGGGGACATATGACACCTGGATCCTGAAGGAATCTGCTGACCGTTTTATCATTGTGGATATGCCATATGGAAGCCATCATGGCATAACGGAGGAAAACGTACAGGAGATGGCGGAGAAGATTGATTTCGGGATGCTGGTGGATATGCAGCTGCCGGAGATCAGCAGTGATATCCCTGTCCCAAATGATGCAGTGATATCCCTGTCCGGCTATATGGACAGTCCGGAAACACAGGCATTCGTTGAATGGCAGGAGTTCCTGGCACATTATGATACGGATCATAAGATCGCCGATGAACTTGGAAACAGTGTGTTTGCTGTGGAAGGCAGGGAGGACTGGGGGCAGTATACCGTTTACTCTTATGAGATGGGGGAAAAGCTGGATGAAATTGTGGAAAAGTACGGGCTGAAGCTTCATACGGAACTTGATGTTGTGATCGGGGATGACTTTATAGACCAGGTGGGCGGATGCTTTATGGACAGGGAAGTCCTGGCAGTGGCGGCATATATCTATGAGGATGGATACTTTGGTTTTGATGGTGATGTGGAACTGTCAGGATGCGGTATGACAGGTTTCCAGTTTACCCGTTCCGCAAAGGGGACATTCAATGAAGTAATGCTGCCCATCAGGCAGGTGGACGATTTTACGGAGTGGCAGTATATCACCGCCTGTGGAGAGCCGGTTATTCTGGCTCTGGGACCGAGTAAGGCACTGGTCCTTGCCGACTTTGAGGAATGTTTTGTTACCGTCAATGTGCTGCGCGGAAGGGAGGAGGGGATGACAAAGGAGGATCTGCAGGAGCTGGCGGACAAAATTGATTTCAGGATCCTCAAAGATGTGAGGGCGCCTGATATGGGAGCGATACGGAGTGAAGAAGACAACTGAAAGAAGGACTGTCATCTTGTGACAGCCCTTGGAAAGGTCACTGAACTTTCAAAACAGATCGGCTGCTGTTATTTTTTCAAACAGAAGTTAGTGGCGAACATGGAACCGCCAGTGTAATCCAGGGTCACAAAGCCGTCGAACTTGGATGTGGTGTTATTATGTTTATATCCACAGATCCCCATATTGGCTTTGTTGCTTGCTCCGGCAGTTGCAGAGTTGGAGTAGATATAATCTCCTGTGGCAAGACTAATGTGATGTTTGCCACTGTTATCTACAACGTTTAAGGCCTTTCTTAACGTAAAGCGGTAGCAGCTCCCGATCTTATCGTCATTGACTTTTGTTCCGGAAAAAACAAGGTTTCCATATTGTCCTTCGTTAATAAAGCCGGTTCTGTAAGCACCTTCACTGCTCAGAAAGCGGATTTCGTAGTTGCCCTGGTAGCTGCTTTCTTTAATGAAAGTAAAAACCTCACCATTATAAAGAGTACCCAGAAGAGCATCATTGGTGCATATTGACTGCCAGTAGACAGGAATGTTGGAACCTTCGTTGATTGCATGATATACCATATTTTATTTCTACTTTTTTATTTTTTTTGATATGCAAATCTATATAAAATAAAGACAG
>JAIEKC010000481.1:0-5334 GCA_029064505.1 Acetatifactor sp. | reverse complement strand
CATCATAATAGCTGATCGTCCTGTCTATGTATTCCGTCAATGCATCCTGCAGCTTTCTCTGATCCACTTCGTATAAGCTTTCCACTATCTTCTCCGCAGATGACCGTTTCACCGCGCCGCACCTGATCAGGTGATTCAGGATCTCATTTCTGTAAACGGCGCTGATCTCCTTATTTGGAATTGCGATCTGACATATATAGGCACCGGTAGGCTGCATATATCTCTTCACAGCCTTGAGGTATCCCGCGGCCAGAAGCAGACTGTAGATAACTGTAGATATTGGAAGGATCCTCTTTCAAGGAAGGATAGATCACATTCATATCGATCCGGGCTATGACCTTCCCTCCCTGCAAAAGCTCTTCCAATTTCTCCAGCATGTCCGGTGCCGCCAAATTCAGCACCTCGTCCAGGATCTCGTTTCTTCCGGTATTGATCCAGTACGCCTGAGGTACGCATTTTCTGGAAATATAGCTGATCACGGACCATGGGTTAAAGATTTCCGTTGTTCCGAAAAGATAGCCGTCATACCACTCGCACACTTCCCCGTAAGAAGCTTCCGCATGATACGCTCCCAGCATATATATATGCTTCTTCATCCGCTCAGCTTTTCCTTTACGGATATTATACCGCTTTTTTCGGAAAAATATCAATATCCTTCGGTATTTTTCCGAAAAATATCCACCGAAAATATCCATCCAGAAGATATCTTCCCTGAAAAAGGAAAGGGTTCCGTCCTCCGACGAAACCCGAAATAACGCTTATCCAAGCGTTTCTTTATATACTCTGAGGACATTCCGGTAAAAGATCATATCCAGCTGGCTTTCCGAAAATCCCGCCTTTCGCATTCCTTCCCAGAGGGCTTCCATTCCCTGCGCACCGGGAATCTCCTCATAAGTGCTGATACCGTCAAAATCGCTGCCCAGTCCCAGAACGGCAATGCCGCCCACATTGGCAATGTGTTTTGCATGGCGCGCCACCGCTTCGATCGTGCCGTGATTTTCCACGCCCACCGGCTTCTCCTGCAGAAAATCCGCGCAATAGTTAAGGCCCATGACACCGCCTCTCTCCGCGAGTGTCCGGATCATATCATCCGTCATATTGCGCACACAGGGGCAGACGCTTCTTGCATTGGAATGACTCGCCACAAAGGGCTTCTCCGTGACAGACAGCACATCATAGAATCCCGCATCCGACAGATGGGACACATCGGGAATCATACCCAGACGTTCCATTTCCGCCACCATCTCTTTCCCCTTTTCCGTCAATCCTCCGGTAATATTACAGGTATGATGAAAGGCTTCAAATGCCGTCTGTGCTTCCCTGTGTTTTTGCTCATATTCCGCAGTGCCCGGCTCACATTTCTCCCAGATCTCCTTTGCCTCCAAGGCTTTCTTCCCGAGCTCCCGGTCAAAGTTGGGAAACCCGATCTCATTGGGAAAATTCCATGTCAGCGTGATCATCCGGACGCCCATCTCATAAAGCTTTCGGAGCTTCTCTGTCTCACCCTTGCAGACGGCGCCCTCCTCCACCGTCAACATGGAAGACATCTTTCCCGCCGCCTCATTGGCGGCAATATCCGCATAGCACAATACCGGCGCCAGAATGTCCTGATTGCGTTCCAGCTCCGTCTGATAATACCGGTACAGCTTACACACCCGCTCCCAGGGATCTCCGTCACAGTCCAATTCCACAAACATGGCAAAATTCTGGAGCAGATAGTGGCTGTCCCGCATACGCAGAAGATCCAGATGACGGTCATTCCGACGCAGCTCTTCCGTTTTTCCCTGTTCCCGCAAAGAAAACAGCTTATAAATCGTATCGCAATGCATATCGACTACTCTCATAATCCCATCTCCATCTGCTTCTCAATCATCCATACTCTCTCCCGGAACCGGTGATACGACAACGGCATGCTCTTTCAGGTAAGTCTTCCATATATCGATATACTGAGCCTTCAGATGAACTCCGTCAAAGGTATAGGAAGCATCCATTCCGCCTGTCTCATCACAGATCTCGGGATTCACATCCAGATAAAAGATCCGCTCATTATCCGCCAGCCGGGAAAGCGCCTCATTTCTCGCCTCTATCCCCTCATTGTTAATATAATCTCCCTGCCCGGAACGTTCCGTAGTCACTTTTATGATCCCCTGAATATACAGGATCGCATCCGGCTGCAGCTCCAGCAGATGATCCACCACTTCCCTGTATGCCTGGGTAAAGCTCTCCACAGTTCCGGTGCCCATCTCGTTGATACCGATCATGAGATAGATCTTGGCGTAAGAATTCAGGGTAAGCGCCTGCTCCACCGATATCTTTTTCTTCTGTCCCTCCACAGCCACAATTTCCGAGTCAAACAATTTATAAATGGTCAGTCCCGTGGACGCATAAAAGTCAGCCGTATTCTCCAGACCGCCGTACTCGAACATACCCACCGTGCGGGAATCTCCTATAAAAACGGCATCGGCAAAGTAATCATCTTCCACCGTGTGATACTCCACTCCGCCGGGCTCTGATGTCACCGGAGATACCTCCGGCAGCTCCGTTCCGCCTTCCTGACCCGGAAGCTCTGTTTCCGGTGCTGTCAGGACATCAACGGTTGATACCACTGTGTTCTCCGCATCCGGTACAGGCTCCCTCGCATCTTCCTGCGAATCTGTGCCGGCTGCGTCAGGTGCAGCTGTCTCTTCCGCTCCTGGTGCCGGGATCCCCTCTGTGCCTGACACGGTGGATCCTTCCGCCCCGGATACGGTAGTTCCCTCCGTGCCCGACACTGTACTCCACAAGTCCCTTTCCTCTCCCACGTTACCTGCCTGCCGAAAATCCTGTTTGATACCCTCATACCAGGTTTTAACCTGCTCCAGCGGCTTTGCATAGACCTGCCATTCATCCACCACTGACAGATAAATAATCCCCGCCGCGACCCAAAAGATCATATATCTCCATTTTTTCCACCATTTCACGGTTATCACCTATTCCTTATCCACTAAAAATTCAGATACATAAACGGATTCTGTCCCTCAATCTCCAGTCTCCACACACACAGCCAGAAAAGCGCGATCAACAGAAGCATCCCCGTCAGACTGTCCTTGAACCTCCGAAACAGCTTCTGTAACACCGGCGTGCAGGCAAAGCCTCCCACCGCAAACAATGCACCGTAATTCATCAGCGCTTTCTTCCAGTCACCTGTGCTGACGCGGATACCCTCCACCACGCCGAACATTCTGCCCAGATAGGTCCCCAGCTGGGACAGATCCGTAATGGCAAAGCACATCCAGCTTATGACGATCACGAACCACAGATAGAGATGAGGCACTGCTTTCAGGATGCCGTGGGAAAACAGCTTCCCCACTCCCAGCCGCTCCAACTGTTTCTCCATGACGATCAGCCCCCAGAGCATAACTCCCCAGATCAGGAAGTTCAGAGTACTGCCATGCCATAACGCAGTCAACAGCCACACGCACAGCAGATTGCGCAGTGTACGCCACTCACCCTTCCGGTTCCCGCCCAGAGGGATATAGACATAACGACAGAACCACCGTCCCAGCGTCATGTGCCATCTGCGGTAAAAATGTCTCACGGAGCTTGCCATGTAGGGATTATTGAAGTTCGACGGCAGAGAGAAACCTAACATCTGCCCCAGGCCGACAGCCATCAGAGAATATCCGTAAAAGTCAAAATACAGATTCATAGAATAGGCAACGGCGGCAATCCACGCAAGGGGTGTGGAAATACTCTCAAATCCCGTGATCTGAACTTCTCTCCACAACAACCCCAGGCGATCCGCCAATAATACCTTAAAGACCAGACCCATTGTAAAGATCTGCAGTCCGGTCTGTATGCTCTTCGCAGAAAATTCTCTTTTGTACAGTGCCTTCCGAACTTCCCCGTAACCGGCAATGGGACCGGACAGCAGCTGGGGGAACATGGTAACATATGTGGCCAGCCGCAGAAAGGAGGTCTCCTTCTTCTCTTCACCCTTGTAAACATCAATCAGATAAGACAGGATCCGGAATGTGTAATAGCTGATGCCCAAAGGCAGCCCGCCCGCGCCGATTCCGCTCTTAAATACTGCAAGTACACCGATATTTCCCGCCACAGCCACCACCAGCAGGAACTTTCTTTTGTATTCTAATTTTCTTTTCCTTTGTTTTTTATCCTTACCCTTTAAATTTGCCCCTCTTGCCAGATGCAGCCCCAGAAAATAATTTACTGACACCGATACGATCAGCAGCCATAAATATTTCGGCTCCCCAAAAGCATAAAAAACCAGGCTTCCTGTAAAAAGCACCGCATTTTTCATATAACAGGGGGTCACACCGTACAGAAGCAGAAACAGTGGCAGAAAACAGAGTAAGAATTCTATACTGCTAAATCCCAAGAATTATCACATCTTTCATCGCTTCTATACTTCTATAGTATCGTTTTACCCGTCCTATTACAACAAAAATTTTCTTAATTTTACCTAACAATTTTTTACAAAATTATTGCAAATCATTCCGGTTATGTTAAGATAAAAAAGTGCCGCTTCGCGACGAAAGCGGCTCTGTGTATCAAAAGTTTGGAACAGGTTATCCGGTTTGGAGGAATACGGACCATGAACAGCAAGTTTTTTGATCTGAAAAAAGAAAAACAGGACAGAATGATCAATGCAGCCCTGAAGGTATTTGCCCTTCAAGGGTATCGTCATGCCAGCACGGACGATATCGTAAAGGAAGCCGCCATCAGCAAGGGACTGCTGTTTCATTACTTTGGGAGCAAGCTGGGAGCCTATACGTTTATCTACGACTACAGTGTCCGCTATATAAACCTGGAATTGAAATCCAATGTGGACCCCAAAGAAACAGACATGTTTCTGCTTTTCAAACAGACCGAAGCCGCCCGCATGCATGCCATGCGAGGTTATCCCTACATGCAGCAGTTTCTGAACCGCTCCATGTCCGAGGATGTAAGTGAGGCGCTGCTTGCCATTGAGACAAAGCGGAATATCCTGACGGATACCTATGACACCATCTGCCGGCAGATGGATTTCTCCGCACTCCCGCCGGGAACAGACGGCAGAAAGCTCTGCAAAATGCTGGATTTTACGATCAAAGGACTGATGACGGAGCGTTTTCAGGACGCCTCCTTCCAACCGGAAATGCTGTATGAAGAAATCTGCAGCTATCTGGATATGGTAAGGCAGCTGGTATATCGATAGCATCCGCACCCACACGCTTTCTGCCCTTTTCACCGCACATATGCACATACTGTCGACCCGACATACCGATCTGTAACTTTCGGCGCCTCGCGGAAGCACCTTCCGAACAGTTACCCCTATTTTCCTATTTACTCATT
>JAIEKC010000480.1:0-5332 GCA_029064505.1 Acetatifactor sp. | reverse complement strand
GTACATGCCTCCAGGACGGGCTGAAGCCTGTTTTGAAAGACATCCACCCAGGAAGCCGTTGGCATGAAAAAGGGCAGGAGCAGACAGAGAATGATCCCGTAAGGCACCTTTCCACGCAGGTACACCAGAAACAGCAATACCATACAGACACTCATCACGCCCAGAGTGCTCATCACACAGATCCGCGCAAGATTCCACAGGGACAGCAGGAAGTTCTCATTTGTCAGAACCTCCATAATATTTTCCAGTCCCACGAAACGCCGCAGGAACAGATTATCTATCATTGCATAATAAACAGCCGCCATTCCGGGAAGCAGGTAGAAGACTGCGATCCCCAGCATTCCCGGAACAGATAGGAGCAATAGTTTTTTCTTCATAGTCTTATCCGTTTATATCAGAGCATGTCTGCATATCATTCCTCCGGTCACTCTGCCAGGATCAGGTCGGCCTTTTCCTGTATGGCCGCTATGGCCTCATCCTGTGTGAGATTTCCGTTTGCATAGGAATAGAGAATGGAAGTAACATTGCTTAATACTCCCTGGTCAAACTGAACATAAGCTTCATCCATATACAGATTCAGTGCCCCATTATCGGATATGGGAAACAGTTCAGGGAGGGATGAGAATTTTTCCCCTGTTACCAGTGCTTCCAGGTAGCGGATCGCCGCCTCCTTATTCTCACTGTTGGGATTGATGACCGCATAGGAAACGCTGATCTGCGGTGCAAGGCTTTGCGTCTCTTCAATATCGGGAAGCTTATGGGGAGAAGCAATGCCGCCCAGACGGAGTCCGGAGTTGATTCCCAGAACATCCGTCTGCCTGAAATCTCTGTCCGAATAATAACCGATTACCGCGTTTCCGGGTTCGGTCCCGGGCTTCTGAAAGTCAGAGCAGTCATGGATCCGCGTCATGAGATCCAGTACCTTTCGGAAAGTCTCCGTGTCAAAATCAACTTTTCCCTCATAGGGTTCGCAATATTCATAGAGATACTGCTCAAACAATCGCTGATACATACCTGCCTGATTTGCCAGTATGGTGGATTCGGGCGGCAGTTCTTCCAGAAGGAGCAGTAAGGAATCCCAGTCTGTGATCTTTTCCGCCGCCAGGGAATATGCTTCCGACTCTGTATGGAAAGCCATGACCGCACCGGACGCTTCCAGAGGGATTCCTGCCAGTTCCTCCCCCCGATAAGCGGAATCCCGCAGGCTCCGGTGCATCTGATCCACCGTATTTACCAGCGTCTCCGATACGGACAGATCCGTATACGCGTGATTCGCCAGAAACTCCAGACTGTGTATATCGGAACTGTACAATACGAAAATATCAGCCTTGTCGTCTCCGGCCAGAAGCTGTTTGAGAAACTTTTCATCCACGGAACCGAGTACATCCACAACCTCCACACCCGTATTTGCCGTATAATCTCTTGCGTAATGATTGTACTTTTCAAAATCATAGGTGCGGACAGAGACGGTTTCTTCGGTGTAAGTCTTCGGATTCAGTATACAGACATATTTACCCTGAGGATCCAACATGGCAATGTTACCTGCCAGAAACGCCATTTTACTGTAGGGATGGTTCAAAATACTGACCACGGATTGTTCCTGGTTTTTCTCTTCCATACAGTACAGAGTATTGTTGGCAATAAAGTATAGAAGCTTTTCCTGCGGGTCATAGGAGTACCCGCCGTCGAAATGCCGGGCAAGGTAATACAGTTCTGTTTCCTGCGTATTCAGGTCATAGAGATAAAAGGCTGTCTTTATCCTGACCAGCAAATGCCCGTCATCATAGAGTCTGATATCCTGCAGGTCGGGTACGGGGGTAAAGCTTTCCGTTCCATCCGATAGAGATACGGTCAGCAGCCCGTTTTCATTTGCGCCGTTTTCGCACAGGAGATAGAGTGTGTCTTCCAATGCCAGGATGTTTGTTACATTGTGTATGAAAGAGACGGGCGGTATCTGTCGGAGGATCGTGCCGTCCTGGCCCAGCTCCAGGATGGAGCCGTTTAGCTCATCATAGGTATAGAGCATCTCATTGGAGGCAGCCATTGCGAAGACCAGCCGGTCCGGCAGTTCGATGATCCGGCCTTCCTCCCCGGCGGCGGTATATTCCAATATAAAATCTCCGGCAGCTATATATATTTTATCATTTTGAGACATGCAGATGTCCGTCTGCATGGTGTCATATTCCTCAGGCAGGGAAAACTCTGTGACAGATGACGGATTATCTCCGCAGGCTGTCAGGAAACAGACCAGGAACAGTAAGCCCAAAAGGATAGAGACAGATTTATTCATAGAGATCCTCCTTTCTGTATACGCAGGCTGCTGTAATATTCATACAGTTCCTGTCTTTTGTGAGCAAGCTCCCACAGTTTGTACAATTATTTCTGAATGGCTGGACCGTTACTTTTATTATTTTATCATTAGAGCGTGGAATTTACAATATTTCTGACTTGTGATATCATATTTCATAGCTGAACTCGGGATATTTAATTCCTGTTAATATGTTCCGGGGAATAAACTTTCAGACACGATGCGAGGAGATAGGAACATGGATTTACCGATTCCAACACATTTACAGCAATACCTTGTCCCTGTGGGAGATGAGAACAGTGAATACGAAGTAACAGGAAACATACAATGTTCTTGCGGCAATCAGAAATTTGAGATCTGGGAAAGCAATGAACGGCATATCATTAAATTGGTTTGCAGTCAATGTGGAAAAGAGATATTATTGTTTGATGCCGGGAAGCATGGATGGAACGGATTTGTCTGTCATGAGGAAGAGTATGTTGATCGGACTCTGCCGTTTGCAAAGTATAATTGTCCTCAATGTGACAGTGATACTTACGGTATTACGGTTTATATCTCGTCACAGGGAAAGGAAGATTTTATAGAGGAATGTGTTGAGTCTGACGATTCCTTTTCAGCCGATGACTGGACGGATGGATTTGAATGCATTGTAATTTCTCTTTCCTGTAAGGAGTGCGGTTTTATAGATGAAAGCTGGGCAGCTTTAGAGACCATGTGAATTGATCAACTCTTTACACCATTTGGTTTATGGGTATCTTGTAAAACGTTCCTGTCTTTCGGATAAGGAGTACTTTGAGCCGCTGCCGGGTGAGACGGAATGGGAAGAGAGACTTTCCTATGAGAAAATGAACCTTATCAATGCAGGCAGGCTGCATGACTTATTGTGGATCCTGATTTCCATCAAATACAGCAATGCTCTTGAAGCCGACCTTATCATGAAAGAACATATACCCGATGCGGGCGACCGGATATCATTCAAAGAAGATCCACAGGCATATGAATGGGAATTCAGGATATTTAACTCGTACTGAAATATGGAGCACCGGAAGCGGGAGTGCCATAAGCGGGAGGGCAGCATCAAAGTGTTACAGCATGGCGCAGGGGGGAGGTGTAAGTATGAAAGAAAGGACAAGAAGCATTCTATGCCAACTGATCAATTCTGTTATATTTGCGGGAGTGATCATCTTATTTACCGGTTTGTACTATTGGATCATCAAAGCGGGAATACCCTGCCAGGATCCGCCGTTAGAGATACAGATACAATATGCCATTAACATGGGGATAGGCGATATCTTAACGTGCAGGGGATTCCTGATCGTTTTATGCGGCGGAGTGATCCGCCTGCTCCTGGGAGTGACAGGCAAGAAGCGTTGATAAAGTCTCCTCCTTAAAATTTTTATTAAATTCTATGTGACACAGATTACACATTTTTAGCATGAAAGCAAGTATGAAAAGTAGGAGCATGCAGATTTCTTTAGTTGGAATTATGTCTTATTGTAATTGCTGACATTACAACAAAAAGGGGATAAAATATCAGGAGGAAAGAGAGGTGTTGTTCAATGCAGATTTCAAGCAGATTTACTTTGGCAGTTCATATTTTTGCCTGCATAGATGTATTTAAGGATGATTATAAGGTGACAAGCGATTTTCTGGCGGGCAGCACGAATGTGAATCCGGTGATTGTCCGTAAGATACTGGGGCAGTTAAAGGCGGCAGGGCTTGTAGAGGTGGCCAGGGGTTCCGGTGGGGCTTCTGTCTCCAAACCTTTAAACGAGATTTCTTTCCTTGATATCTACAATGCGGTTGAATGTATTGAAAACGGAGAATTGTTCCACTTTCATGAGAATCCAAATACAGATTGTCCGGTTGGAAGGAATATCCATGCGGTTTTGGATGATAAGCTGATGCGGGTGCAAAAGGCCATGGAGACCGAGCTGTCTTCCATCACCTTGGAAGATATCAGGCAGGATACAAAGAAATTAATTGATCTGAGGTAATTGGAATTTGGGGCTTTGGGGCATTTTACCAAAGCCCCAAAATTTTTTTGAAAACAACATTGTAACTATTGACATTACATCGAGTGCGTGTTAATATCTTGTTGTAACTTAGATATTTACAACAAGCAAATTGCGAAAGGCTGGGGGTGTAAATTGTGCTATTCTGTCTGCCCGCAGAAATGTATCGACATATCAGGCAAACCTGTGGTGATTGACCGGAACTGCTGTCTGCATTGTGGGCAGTGTGCGGAAATCTGCCCGAAGCAGGTTATCGGGAAAAGGAGTTAGACATGGATCAGGGTGAACGGAGGAAGTTTTTGATACGGGGACTTCTGCAGGAAAATGTGCAATACCGGGATTGTGAGATCCCGGCACGGGAAGAGGAGCAACGGCAGCTGCTCCGGGGATTGATGAATGTCCGGCCTCCCCGGAGGATCGGCAGGGAGTTCCTCAAAGTGCAGGATGAATATCTGCAGGCGGAAACGGCTGCGAAAGGGATTACGGAACTGGATGACCTGGATTCGGTATCGGAAGGCTTATATCTCTGGCAGGGGGATATCACTACATTGCGCTGTGACGCCATCGTGAATGCGGCAAACAGCGGCATGACGGGATGCTATGTGCCAAACCACAGGTGTATTGACAACTGCATCCATTCTTTCAGCGGGATACAGCTCCGCATTGACTGTGCGGAAATGATGCGGATGCAGGGGCATGAGGAAGAAACAGGGAAGGCTAAAATAACGAAAGCCTATAACCTTCCATGCAGGTATATCCTGCATACGGTAGGGCCGATCATCAGCGGCACTCCCACAAAGACGGACTGTGAACTGTTGGCAGGGTGTTACCGTTCCTGCCTGGAGCTGGCGGCGGAAAAGGGCCTGGAGAGTGTGGCGTTCTGCTGTATCTCTACCGGGGAGTTCCATTTCCCCAATGACAGGGCGGCGCAGATCGCGGTAGGCACGGTCAAGGAATTTATGCGGCGGGAAACAAGTGTAAAGAAGGTGGTTTTTAATGTTTTCAAGGA
>JAIEKC010000048.1:0-6489 GCA_029064505.1 Acetatifactor sp. | reverse complement strand
TATATTTAGACATGACATTAGTGATCTCCGTCAGCGCAGAGCTTTCTATCTCGTCAAGATTCTCAATATCCTCTATCTGCAGACTGCTGAGCGAAAAGTATAATTCCCTGGCGATCTGCTCCGAGAGGCCATACAGAAATACGTATTGGTTCTTCCCTGTGACCACTCTGCGCACAAAGACCTTCCCTTCTGCAAATCCCTTATACAGGCAGGATTTTGCACTCCTGACCTTCAGTCCGTAGGAATCCTCCAGAAGCTTGGAAACGATCAGATCAATATTCTCCGCAGCACCTGCAAGTGCACTCTGATCCTCCAGCGGTATGTTCGACATGATCTTCCTGTCACACCCGCAGACATGCTGTGCAAGCCATGTAAGCAGTGTCCCGGCAAAGCTCTTTAAAATATCCAGTGAGAAATCCCGCTCCAGCTTTTCCTTATACTGTTGGATCGTCTGCACGAAATTCTGATGAATCCATATATGCTGGGTATAGCCCACATACTGCATTTCCCTCTGAATCTTTTCCTCCGATTCAAAGTGAAATTTCGTATAATCTATAAGGAATTCTATCAATTCAAAGCATTCTTTCCTTTTCTTTTCAATATCGCCTTCCTTGGCGATGGCAAGCAGATTTTCAATCTTGCAGAACAACTGATAATGTTGTTCATCGATCACTTTGTTTCCAATTTTGTACTGCTCTTTCCATAAATGAATCTCACCCATAGCACTCTTCCTTTCTCTAATTTCCGGCCGATGTCTCACAAATCAAAGATCTGTGCTCATCCTTCGCCACTCGTCGAACATGCGCAAATGTTCTTCTCGCTGACGCCCATTATATCACCATTTTTTCCCAAAAGGAAGGGCTATTTGTGATTACTCATCTTCTTTTTTGTCAGACTCCGCAGTACTGTCATTGACCGTGTCATCCTCTGCGGCATCGTTCTCTTCCACGCCGTTACCGGAAGCGATCTGTTCCCCCACGCCGGCTTCCAGATCCTCGATCTCCTTCTGCATGGACTGTACCTTGGTATCCTGATGGATAGCCCGCATGATCAGATTCACATCCTCCGGTGAGAACATGCCTATGGCTTTTCCAAGCTGATCCAGGCAGCTTCTGTTCACTTTCAGATGCCCGCCGCCGGAGAGCGTGATGTTGATGACCTGCTTCGGATCCGATACATCCCCCAGACAGATGCTGTTCGATCTCTCGTCACAGGTAAACAAAACTCCGTTATAAACTATGACTCCGTCTTTCGCCATATGGCCATAAGGCACCTTGGGCACTGAAATGAGATTCTTAATGGGATTCACACCGCCCTTAAAGGCCTCCTCATACACCTTGAGCGCCTCACTCCTGTCTGTCACAGTCTCTCCGTCGTCTTCTCCACCGCTTATCAGCGAAATCCGCTTATCCTGTGCCGGCTCCCCGTCCTTATTTCCCTCCGTCATCTGCCACAGCAGGCTCCCCGCTGTCGCCGTGTTTTCAGCTGTTGTTCCGACAGCATCGGATCCCGCATTCGAAACCCTGCCTCCTCCTGTACCTCTCGATGCCGTCCTTACGCTATAGTCAGCAAAACCTTCGCCAATTCTCATTTATTTTTCCCTCCATTCTGAGGCGTGTTTGAAAAAGGCTATCCACAGAATGTGCGTCATACTTCGCGGGATACAAGCCCCAATTGGGGATCGCAGTGGGACTACGGTGATTAGACCGCGAAATGGGACATACAGACCGGGGAATGGATTTTCAAATACGCTCCGGTTCGCAGAATAAAAAAACGGATGGCGTAAAATTACTTCACTACCATCCATGGTTTCTCATATCCTGCATTGATATTGGTATCGGCAGCTTTCTACTGATGCTTTAGAGTAAACATCCGGCTTTTGTTACAATTCTATCGACTTTCATAACATTTTATGAACATCCATACCAACATCAGCAGCGGAAATTCCTGTCATTAAAGCGATCAGTTTGACACAGGGAACAGCAGGAGCCATAATAAATATACGTTCCTATACAGAAGCGGATCGATCTGTCAATAGGGTGGTCATGTTTTTGGAGATGAAAATACGGGAAAAGTATATGCATTCCTGGGGACATTTTGTAGGAAATGG
Organism: Acetatifactor sp.; assembly: GCA_029064505.1. Taxonomy (GTDB): domain Bacteria; phylum Bacillota; class Clostridia; order Lachnospirales; family Lachnospiraceae; genus Acetatifactor. The sequence continues at coordinate 4,379 of JAIEKC010000048.1, read as the reverse complement.
ACGTATTTATGGGAAAAAATTAAAAATTATCTTTTTAACCGGAACATTCCTCATTGTTTGTTTGATTTTGTCAGTTTAATTCTATATAACCAAGATTGGAAAGCGTCCTTTTGCTGACCTGCAGACATCAGATATTAAGCAGGCATATATTTTATATACATTCTATCCTAATGCAGCGCCTTATCCATTAAATCAGGAAGACACAGAAACACTTGTAGCAGCGCTTCAGGAAATCGTATTTTACCAGAGGGATAATACTTATATGGATTGGGATGGTTGTTCTTTTACTGCACTTATCATAGAAACAACAGAGGGAGAAGTTTGGGAATGTTATGAGAGAAATCCATTTTTCATAATAAACGGCGAAGGGCATCGGACAAAGTACAAACCAAGCGATAACCTGGGATGGCTCCTTCAATCTTTTATGGACAGAGCTTTTGAGGAAGGGTTTTATGTAAAATAGCCCGGCCTGTAAGCCAGGCTATTCCTCTGCACCAAAGAGTTCCTGAAATGCCATATCCCAATACTTTTCAGGCAGATCCGGCCAGCTCCACTGTCCCGTCTCCTCGTGGCAAAGCTTCATCACCCGTTCCAGGACATCGGCATGGGTGATCTCCGGCTGCCCGCCTCTGAGCTGCCGTACCGTGACTCTGCACCAGTATGGTGCACGCTCTGCCAGACCGGATTCCTCCAACTGCTTTTCTGCCTCCTGCCTGTCGTAGTCCATCGTGATAAATTCCTCCCGCCAGCTTCCCCGCTCTCCATGCAGTATCATGAACTGGCTCCGTCCATCCGCCTTCCATGAGAGTCCCACCGAGCCCGGATTGAGCAGCTTTACTCCCTGATGGCGATATGCAAACTGAAGATGCGTATGACCGCAGAGAATATGAGAACCTTCTGCGTTCCCCATGATCGCCTTTGTCCGCTCCGTATCCGCCCAAAGCTGTTCTTTCACATTTTCGGGAGAGCCGTGGCAGACTGTCAGGGCAGGAAGTCCCTCAAACCTGACCTCACGGGCAATGGGAAGCTCCTGAAAAAAGTCAATGTCCTCCGGTCTCAGACGATGATAGGCGTACCAGAGCGCCCCCGTTGTGGAATCATACTCCTTCCAGTCATTCCCGCCTTCCGCACGCTGTCTGATCCAATATTCCTCCTTATTCCCCCGGATAAATGTGCAGTCGTATTTCTCCCTGTAAGAAAAGAGCCGTTCCATGGTACGCTCCGGATATGCAAGCTCTCCCACATAATCACCAAGGAAAATAAATCGGCTGATCCCACGGGAAAGCGCATATTCCATACATCGCTCAAGGGCTGTGTAATTACTGTGAATATCTGATAATATCGCTATGTCCATGGTCTATATAAAACCATATCTTTCTTAACATTCTGCGTGGAAAAAGATTAAAAGTCTCTTAAATCTTGTCCGCCGTATCCTTTTACAGAACCGGATACTCTGTCTGAAAATACATTGATGATCACCGTTTATCAGCTCTTTTCTTTTTACACAGGCCGGACAAGCCCACGTCGTATGAAGGTTTACTGCAGCTGCTTCATTATATATGCAACCTTCTGTCTCGCGTTCTCCACCTGCGTTTTGGCTTCGTTGATCCGGGACTGCATCAGCCAGTCCGCAATGATACCGTCAAAAAAGTAGTCCGCAAAAGCCAGGAAGTCTCCTGTTTCTATATGGAACTCCTCCACGTTCTCCACATCCATCAGCTCCTTCTGAAAACGTTTCAGCGCACTGCGTGCCTGCTGTACCAGCGCTTCCGCATCATTCATCTTGGAATGCTTGACAAAGGTACTGATCAGTCCTCCGCCCAGCATATCAACGATGCCCCAGTTCCCGGCGCTTTTTAAAGTATCCGCCGCCCTGTTCAGGCAGTCCAGCGCCTCCTGTCCTGCAAGCCTTGCCTCTCTGAGTTCTTTTTCCCTGTCCAGATTATCCATAATCATCCCCCATACCGCTTTAGCGGCTGAAATTCGCATTTGAAAAATGCTGTCCTTTGCGTTTTTCCTATGTGAAGCTTAATACTTCTCAGGCAGTGTCTTTTGCTGTCCAAGAAATATTTTTCACAGAACATTTTTCCAGATCAAATACCCTTTACAAACTGACAACGCATCCGATTTCCAACATGCCAAAACTGTCACGCCATATCCCCAACATGATCAATGTTCCAAAAATTCTGCAACACCTAAATTTTGACTCGCTGCCCGCGGGAATAAAACTTATTTGAACAACGTTTTCAGCAATCCTCTCTTCAACACCTGTGTACCGGCGCTGATCAGGCTTCTCTCGATCTGCGCCTGTCTCCGCTCCGCCGCTTTCTCTCTCTTCTTCTCCGCGGCTTCCTTCTCCTTTTCCTTCTTTTTCGCCGCAGCCGCTTCCGCCTTCTCTTTCTGCTTTTGGAACTCCGCCTTTTCCTTCTCCAGTTGGGCGCGCTCCGCCTCCAGAGCGCTTTGCTCTGTCAAAACCTCATACGCGGAAATGTTGTCCACACCGTCGTCATACTTTTCCATGCCGTCGGAAGCGATCCGCTTTAACCGCTCCACACTGTCCACCGCTCCCATCAGACTCTGGGGGCAGATGATCGCCGTCTGCTGCGCAATGCCGGGCACACCTTCCTCGTCCAGGAAGGAAGTCAGGGCATATCCCACTCCCAGTTCCATGATCACATCCTCTGTCTTAAAAGCAGGGTTTGCCCGGAAGGACTGTGCCGCCACCCTCACTGCCTTCTGCTCCGCGGGAGTGTAGGCGCGAAGGGCATGCTGTACACGGTTGGAAAGCTGTGCCAGCACGCTGTCGGGAATATCGCCGGGACTCTGTGTCACAAAATAAATGCCCACGCCCTTGGAGCGGATCAGCTTCACCACCTGTTCGATCTTTTGCACCAGCACCTTGGGGGCACCGGAAAACAGCATATGTGCCTCGTCAAAGAAAAACACCAGCTTCGGCTTCTCCAGATCCCCCGCCTCCGGCAGCCGTTCGAACAGCTCCGCCATCATCCACAGCAGGAAACTGGCATATAGAACAGGGTTCTGCACCAGCTTCACACTATCCAGAATGTTCACGATTCCCTTCCCATTGCCGTCGGCGCGTATCCAGTCAAAGATATCCAACGCCGGTTCCCCAAAGAACAGATCTCCACCCTGATTTTCCAAAGGAATCAGAGCACGGACAATGGCTCCGATGGACTGGGGCGATATACTTCCATAGGCAGTCAGATAATCCGCCCTGTGCTCCGAGACATAATTCAGAACCGCCTTCAGGTCCTTCAGATCTATGAGCATTAACCCTCTGTCATCCGCAATTCGAAATACAATATTCAAAACTCCCTCCTGAACCGCTGTCAGGCCCAGGATACGGGAAAGCAGTTCAGGCCCCATATCGGAGATCGTAACCCTCACCGGATGTCCCTTTTCCTGATAGATATCCCAGAAGCAGACGGGATAGGCCTTATATGTAAAGCTGTCCCGGATGCCGAATCTGTCGATCCGCTTCTCCATGCTTTCGGAAGAAATTCCGGGAGAAGCAAGTCCCGACACATCTCCCTTCACATCACACAGAAATACGGGAACTCCCGCATCGGAAAAGGATTCCGCCATGGCTTTCATTGTGATCGTCTTACCGGTGCCGCTGGCGCCTGCGATCAGGCCGTGGCGGTTGCTCATGTTTAACTGCATGTTCACCTGATTCCCGCTGTCATCAAATCCCATGTAAATTCTGCCGTCTCTGTACATTTTTGATCATACCTTTCCTGTGTCCTGCCGGTTATATTGTGTATGCATTTCCTCTATGCTGTCCGTCACGCAGGCACAAATCTTAGTGAAAACTACAACGAGTATAACATACCGCCGGCTTTCCCCGCAACCGGAACCGGGGCGGGTTCTGAAAAACACAATTTTTCACGAAATAGTTCAGACAGCCCCTCCTGCTACTCCGTTTTACATGTTGTATACAGCATATGCCATTTCAAGCTATCTATCCTTATATGCCAGACTCTCCGTTTGCCAGTTATCTCAACTGCTCCAGAAAGTCTCTCATTGGATGCTGACCTGCCGAGCAGATGATTGGTTCTTCACTTTCACTCCAAAATGTCTTCTCTATATCTTCTCTTGAAATATAGCTTCCAAGTTTATATCCTTCTATATCCATTAAATAGAGTATTTTTTGAAGAGGATACTCATGTTCCAACAGATATTTTGCCAAGCACCGTCTGATATTTGCAGGAGTTAGCTGGCTGAAGAATCCATCGTTCACATCCGCCTTTGCAATATTGGAAAGAATTGTATTAATTGCTCCTTCTCCCAATACTTCTCCTTCATTATTACAAAATATATATTCTCCCTGTTTCTCCATCTCTACGAGTATTTCCACG
>JAIEKC010000479.1:0-1808 GCA_029064505.1 Acetatifactor sp. | reverse complement strand
GCGTCCTCCGTTGCCGTGCTGAAAGGCTTTACCCCCAAAGCCCTGGAATTCGCATGCTTTTCGGAAACCCGGGATTCTCCCTGGCTTTTCACATATTTCACCAGCTCGAAGAGGTCGTCTTCCCCGTCCTTCCGATGCAGCCGCATCAGGTTCTTTTCATCCGAAAGCAGGATCAGCTTCTCCCTTGCCCGGGAGGTTGCCACATTGATCAGCTCCTTATTATTCTTCAGCCATTCATAGGTTCCCGCCTGGGTCTGGTCGGTGATCGCTGTGGAAAACAATACCACATCCTTTTCATCTCCCTGAAAAGCGTGAACCGTTCCACATACCACATTTTGCAGCTTCTCCTGCTGCAGCGCCTGTTCTATCAGCTTTTTCTGGTTTACGAAAGGTGTGATGACCCCTATGGTCTTGTCCTGATTCATGCTTGCATACCGGATGATCTCTTCCACCTCCCGGTCAGCCGTGTTCCGGATATCACTGTGGTTACTCTGCACATCCATATACACAAGAGGGTGGGGTTCGGCACTCCGGGAACAAATTTTCAGTTTGGAGTTATAATACTTTCTGTTGTTAAATTCAATGATCTTCCGGTTACAGCGATAATGATTGTGCAGAAGCACCTCATCACTCACCGCGTCACAGGCCAGAAATGTTTTATAAATAGAATTCTTCCTGTAATCATATTCCTCCGCCACCTGATAACGCTTCCGCAGCTTCCGATCAGTCATCTCATCCAGCAGAATGACCGGATTCAGCTGCTGCGGGTCGCCCACCAGCATCAGATTCTCTCCCCGGATCACCGGCACCAGAGAGACCGCGGTGTTACACTGGCTGGCCTCATCTATGATGGTCATGTCAAACATTGGCTCCGGCTCTCCCAGTTTATGGGCGGATATACAGGTGGTGATCATGACCGGAAAAATCCTCTGCAGCTTTTTCACATTCTCCGTCTTGCTGAGATATTTGCTGAAGCTGACAGCCTGCTTCTCCTCCTCTTCTTCAAACAGGATGTGCCGCAGTTCACTGTACTTCTCTTCGTCCAGTTTCTTGATATAGCGGGCGGAAGTATAGAAGAGATACTTATACAGTTCCTCCAGATCATTGTCCAGCAGCGCCAGCGCTTCCCTGTCTGTTATTTCCCCCAGGGCGCCGATCTTCTTCTGGACCTGGCTCAGCTGCCTGCCCTGGAGATCTGCCTGAAAGGGCACCATTTCCAGGGAAGCGCTGAGCCTGTTCTGATATTCCATCATTCGGTCCAGTGTTTCCCGCCGCTCCTTCAGATCCAATACATCCTCATATCTTTTCAGCAGTTCCGACAGCTTTTTCGCCCGCTCTGTCCGGTCGCCCTTATTTCTGTCCAGAGTGGATTCAAACACGGTGACCGCCTGCACCTGTGCATACACTTTTTTGATATGGTCAACGGCTTCTTTTACCTTGTCCATATTTCCCACACGCAGCACGGGAAAGGGAATCCTTCTCCCTCTGTATTCCATGGCAAGCAGCTTTTCAAACACGCTGTTGATGGGATGATTGTTATAAGAGGCAAAGAGAACCGTTCTCTCATTGAAAAAGGCCGTCACTATGGTATTGATAATGGTATTCGTCTTACCGGTTCCGGGAGGCCCCTGAATATACGCTACCGGATATTTCATGGCATTGTTGATCGCCAGGAGCTGATCCAGATTGATCCGCCTGTCGATCAGGGTAATAGGATACTGCTTTCTCCGTATGGGCCGGTTCAGCAGATCTCCAAAGAAAGCCCTGATGGGCACAGTAGCTTTCCCTTCATTGTAGCGGTCTATGAT
>JAIEKC010000478.1:0-1400 GCA_029064505.1 Acetatifactor sp. | reverse complement strand
ATCCATACCCCATCCTCCTTCACTTTATTTTTCATACTATTCTAAAGAAAAGTTTCATTCAGATGCCGCGGACATCTAAAATTACTTTTCTACGAATACAAAAAAGGCCTCTCCTATACGCAGATTCCCCTGCATACAAGAAAGGTCATGCCCCCGGCTCTACGGGGTTACAATCCCGTTTTATACATTATCCTCTTCCCTGCTGCATACACGGTTGACATGCAGAATAAGGTATAACTTTTCCTCTTCCGATAACTCAAATTTCCATTTTTCTTTATAATAAGTGCTGATTTTATCCACACAGTCCGATATCTTTGCGTATTCCTCCTGCACAGACTGATATAATAAAAGGTTATCCGTATCTATCGGTTTCTGTTCAAACAGCCGTTCCGCCAGATACTGTACATGTGTGGCAAACCGGGCATAGTTGAATGTTTCCCGCTGTACCTTGACCGACAGCTCTTCTTCTATAATATGCGTAGTCTCCTCAAGGATTGTCTCATTAATCAGTTCCTTTTCCCGTGTCTCCTCTGTCTTGGAGCGTTCTCTCGCATTGATCAGGTGCATCGCAATTCCCTGCACTTCATTTTTGGGAAGCTTTATCCTGAATTTTCGTCTGATGGCGGCAACCAGATGCCTTCCTGCTTTCACTTCGTGCGGATAGCTAAACTCGATTTCGTAAATCGACGGCATCTTCACATAGATTCCCTTTTGAGCCCTCTCTATTACAAACGCAATATGATCCGCCAACGTCAGAACCAGATTCGAGTATGTGTCACATGGAAGTTCATCCTGAATCACTTGCAGCTCATCCGCAGTAAACTGAATAATCTCATATGGGAGCTCATGCAGCAAGGGAATATACTGTGTACTGATATTGTAAAATGTCCGCTCAATTTTCCTTAAATCCGTCAGTTCATAAGGAGTCTTCGGAAATCCAATGCCTTTACCGAAGGCGACGAGTTCCCTCCCGCTATTATCTTTACAAATGGCTACATTATTATTAATCTTTTTCATGACAATCATTCTATTTTTAACCAATAAAAAACTCACAAAGCACACCATAGTTTCACAAACTACAACGGTAATGCCTCGTGAGAGTAACAATCCTGTTTTTATTGTATAGAACATTTTCAGAATTGTCAACGTGATATTTATCCAAAAACAGTTGTTCGTTTTAGATAAACTGCACAATCCACTTTTTGATCGTGTGGTTTATGAACCTGTTTTATTGTTTCTTTTCCCTTCAAAAACCGATTCCTTTCAGCCATTCGGTTACTTCACGTTCATTCTCATCGGAGCCTCCTTTAAACCGCATTCCTTCCTGCCAGTCTCCTGTACCTGCCATTTCTGCAAGATGCGTACCGCTCTCACCCAGATCAGCAGAAGATGATGTACAG
>JAIEKC010000477.1:0-2339 GCA_029064505.1 Acetatifactor sp. | reverse complement strand
CTCTTACCCGATCCGGTCTCTCCCACGATCCCCAGCTTCTTTCCATAGGGAATATTGATATTGATGTTCTTTAAGATTTCCTGTCCGTCCATCCTCACGGAGACGTCCCGCAGCTCGATGTCCGGTGTATCGCAGTGAAGCGTCGCCTCCTTATCTTCCGGTACCCTGCTCTCCTTTTCCATAAAGCGCTTCAGAGCCAGCCCCGCTATGGATTGCTGCTGCATATTAAAAACATGGTTGTTGACACTGGTAATATTATTCATAAACCGCATAACGTATGTGGAGGAGGACAAAATGTATCCCACCGTAATGCGCCCCTGCATGACCAGCACCGCCCCGATCACGATGGTGCTGATATAGGCGATCTGCCGGATGGTATTAAACGTCAGGTCAAATTTCGAGGAAAGCCATATCTGCTTCATCCGCGCGTTCAGGAAATTGGTATTTGCCTCACGGAATTTTTCCTTCTCCAGCTCTTCGTTGTGAAAGGAGCGGACGATACGGACTGCCGCGATATTCTCCTGGGTGGTCAGGTTCATCTCCGAGCTCTTCTGACGGATATTCCGGAAATTTTCCCGCGCCCTGCGCTTGAAATCAAGCACCGACCTGACCAGAAAGGGCATCAGAAGGATGGGAATGATCAGAAAGGAAAGATCGATCCCCGCGATCAGTGTCAGCGTCATCACCAGCATGAAGATCGCGTCTCCCAGATAAGGTATCCTGTGGGAGAACAATTCCTTGAACATGATCGTATCGCTGTTCAGGATCTGCAGCAGTTCACCGGAATTATATTCGGCAATAGTGGCAGAATCAAGCTCCATCAGCTTGCCATAGGTCATGTACCTGAGATCCGTCTCCAGCTTCAGTCCGATCCACTCCTGCATCAGATCCCGGATATAGATCAGCACGATCCGCAGAAGCATCAGTCCCCCGAAAGTCACCGCAATGGCAAAGAACAGCCGCATGGTGTGCGGTTCCCCGAAACGTCCTGTGAGAAGGAAGTGGAAAACGCCGCCGCTGTCCGCCTTTACCTCACCCTTTTGGATCACGAAATCGATCAGTATCCCGGACAGGAGCGGCAGGAGCAGCTCCGCAAAAATACCCATAAAACTTAATGCTTCCGCCAGAATCGCCACGGGCATATTCTTTTTAAAATACCGATAACCAAATCTTAATGTCTCCATGATCCTGCCTGCACTCCTTATCCTATGCCAAAGTTCAACGCCATTATCCTCTAAACAAAGAAAAAAGTCAACCGTTACAGGCAAAAGTTTAAACAAGTATTTTAAGCCATATAGAAATGCGATTTTATTCATGCAGGCAAAACTGTCTGGTCGTTCCGGTTTATCCATTTTTTATATTCTGGTAATCTCCCATTTATTGACAACCGGTTCAAAAGAATTTATCATGTAACATATGTACCGGTCAAAGACAGTCAAAAGGCGGGCCGATCCGCCTGGGGCATATACCGTGCAGCTGTTTCGGACGGAGTGTCATACCGAAAAGAATCCTGACCGGTTCGGCATATTTCCCTCCAACAGTTACCATAATAAGACCAGAGCGTGTTTGAAAAATCATTCCCCCGGTCTGCACACCCCAGGGAAAGCATTTTTCAAACACGTTCCCGCGCGTCAAAAGTATGTTTTCAGAAAAGGAAACCTTCCGGCGGGCTAAAAAATGATATTCAGAAAGGCGGATACAGACATGGCAGTCATGGATGAATTTAAGGAAGAACGGGAAGCGCTGAAGCATGGAACTCCAAAACAGAAATTTACTTATTTTATGGATTATTATAAATGGTATGTGATCATCGCAGTGATCGTCATCATCATGGGTGTCTACACGGTACGTGAGATCATGAGCAGGAAGGACACCGCCCTGTATACCTGCCTGTTAAACACCATAGAACTGGAGTCCGCCGAACAGTACAACGCAGACTTTGCCGAGATCATAAACCTTGATGCGGACAAATATCGGTTAATCTTTGACTCAAGCACATGGATCGACATAAATGCCATGGATGAAAACACAATGGCAAACTCACAGAAACTGATGGCGCACCTTGCTGCCGGCGAACTGGACATTATGATCACAGACTCCGATTCCATCACCAACTACGCTTACCAGGACAGTTTCCTCACCATGGAAGAGCTGCTCTCCCCTGAGCAGTATGAGAAGTATCAGCCCTATTTCTACTATATCGATCTGGCGGCTTTGGAGGAATGGAATGAATATATCGACAATCCCGACAATCTGATGCTGGAAATCGTTTTTGATTTTCCGGATCCCAGGAAGCCCGAAGAGATGGAATCTCCTTTAGCCATAGGAATCTTTCTGGA
>JAIEKC010000476.1:0-3370 GCA_029064505.1 Acetatifactor sp. | reverse complement strand
GTAAATAGAGAATCCGTTGCTCCTTTTCGTCCTCAGTGATACCGGAATTCCAATCGTTATATGCGATAAAGTCATTTTTGATCTCAGCGTAATCTGAAGACTGGGGTGTAACAAACTCCACTTTATCATTCATTCTCACATCCACGTCAATGAGTCCCAGATTTTGCATAATGTGGGCAGTACGGATCGCGACGGCATAATCCCGGCCCTGCATAGTGAGTTCGGACTGCCACTTTTTCTCCAACCCTTCATGTCTGCACAAGTCCTGATAGTCCATGCCGTCGATATAAAGTCCACAGCACTCAAATTCCCTGTTTGCATCAATGCAGACAACATATCCATGGGGTTTTGCGAAGGTGATCATTTTCTGAATAAAAGCCGCAGGGTTGTCCAGATGCCTGAGAACCGCCTGACAGATCACCAGATCAAACTGATCTTCGGCAGAATATTCAAACACATTTTTGCAGATAAATTGCGCTTCTGTTTTCCTTGCCGTAAAAAGCTCTTCTCCCTTTCCAATCAGGTCTTCCGCAAAATCAATTCCTGTGTAGGTGCTTCCCTCAGGCAGATGGGGAAGCAGGAGCAGGCCTAAAAATCCATATCCGCACCCACAGTCGAGAATGGATACGGGTTTATCAATTTTCCAGACCTGAGAGACAAGATGCTCTACATAATCATCATTCCAATAGTTTCTTCGTGTCCGCAGAAGATATTCCAGTTTGTGATTCCAGAAATCTTTTGTGGCTGTTTTTTCCGGAATATAAGCTTCTCCGTCAAGTGGTTTTAATCCCAGCAGCTGGTCCGTTGACACCTGAAAATATTCTGCCAGAAGCGGGAGAAAAGTAATGTCGGGCATACTGATTCCCGTTTCCCATTTGCTGATGGTCTGGAAGGATACTCCTATATGGTCGGCCAGCTCCTGCTGTTTCACTCTGTTCTTTTTGCGCAGATCGGCAATGCGTAAAGATATTCTGCCCATCGATAATCTCCTCCATTTCGGTTTCGCAGCCCCTGATCAGTACTTCTGGTATAGCGTGAACATTACATTGTTCAGTCCGGCAGAGCGTTTGCAACTCCGGGGGTCATAAATGTTCATATGATTTCAGGCGTATTGCACTGATTGGGTGGATGCCATTGTGAACTGTTTTACAAATTATATCAGAAATGGCGGATGTTGTATTTAGATAAGATAGAGAATCTTTTCGCTTTCATGGTGAATGGTATTTTTTTTCGGGAAGTAACTGTTCTCGCGTAAAAGAGATATGGAAGAAAAGTTGATCATTTTCTCTCTTGAAGGAATTGTGTACTTGTTGAAAATAGATTATAATAACTCTGGCAAGTCGAAGTGTATTTTTGAAATTGTATACCTGCAGAAAATGCCTTATCATAACATGAATGCATTAAACGGTCAGGTGACAGCAGTTGGCGGAGGTGCGTACATGGAGCGGTGTGTATGGTGCATGTGTAATGAGCAGATGATAAAATACCATGACGAGGAGTGGGGTGTTCCTCTGCATGACGACAGGAAGCAGTTTGAGTTTCTGATGTTGGAGGCTATGCAGTGCGGCCTGAACTGGAACATGATGATCCGGAAAAGAGAGATATTCAGGGAATGCTTTGACGGGTTTGATTATGAGAAAGTAGCTGCGTATACGGAGGAAGACATCCGGAGGATCATGGAAACAGAAGGAATGATAAGATCGCGGAGAAAGATAGAGGCGGTCATCCATAATGCCCGGTGCTTTCTGAAAGTGAGAGAGGAATGCGGCTCGTTCAGTGACTATCTGTGGGGCTTTTCAAAGGGAAAGATGATTTTGTACATGGGACATCAGAAGGGCGCCATTCCGGCTAAGAACGCCCTTTCGGATACCGTCAGCAGGGATCTTAAGAAGAGGGGATTCAAATACCTCGGTTCTGTAACGGTGTATGCTCATCTGCAGGCCTGCGGGATCATCAATGACCACACGGAAGGATGCTTCCGGTATCAGGAGGTTATGGAGGGTATACAGACAGTCCGTAAACGGGGATAGCGGGAAAATTAAAGTTTTTGGATGCGCGTTTAAACCGGCCAGCGTTATGCAGTCTGGTTTCACGGCAAGTGAAATCGTTAAGCGGTATAAATAATCAGTCAATCACGATTTGGAGATACAGAATCAAATATGAGGGAAGATATTTTAAAGGATCTGCAGAAGGAAATACTTGAAAGGTGCCGGAAAGAGACGAATCAATTTGGAATGGGATGTTACTGCCATATTGTTGCGGTGGTTAAAAATGCGGAAATTCTGGCAGAAAAATATAAGGCGGATAAAGAAGTTGTGATGATCGCAGCCTGGTTACATGATATTGCCTCCATTACAGATTATAGTTTATATGAACTTCATCACGTACATGGGGCAGAAATGGCATATGATATTTTAAAAGAATATGATTACGACAGCGAAAAAATCTACCTGGTACAGGAGTGTATCAGAAATCACAGGGGAAGTGTAAATTCATAGAAAAACAGTATTGAAGAGTTGTGTGTTGCTGACGCGGATGCAATCTCTCATTTTGACAGTGTTCCCGGTCTGCTGTATTTAGCTTATGTTCAAAAAGGCATGGGGATGGAAGAGGGCAAGGAATTTGTAAAAGGGAAACTGACGCGAAGCTTTCAGAAATTATCCGATGAAAGTAAAAAATATTATCAGAATAAATTTGAAAAAGTTATGGAAGTCTTAGACTGACAATTTCTGATCGCGGAAAATTTGTGCTGCAGGCAGCCATGATTGCCGCAATTAGCTAAAATTATTGCAGACAGCAAAAATTGTTACAGGTAACAATTGAAAAAATAATCAGCTGCATTTGCCTGTACTGAGAATAAGCAGGAAGAGCAGACCATCAAGGAGGTAACATATGCAATCATCCAGAGATTTACAGAATCAGCTCAGAAGTATAGACCACAGGAGCTATCCCGCATATAAGGCATTGCGGGGCAGCTACCAGTTCAACGGTTATCAGCTGAATATCGACCATGTACAGGGAGACCCTTTTGCGGCGCCTTCCCATGTCAGCGTGTTCGTTCCCATAAAGGCGGCGGGTTTTCCTGAATTTTGCTTAAAGGATGCTCTGACAAGGAATGCCCTGGCGGACTACCTTACCAGGCAGTTCTGCGCGCAGGTGAACCACTTTACCTTTAAGGCAAAGGGTTCCGGCAAGAGCGGACTGATCTCGGTGACGCACTGCGGGCAGGAGGTGCTCTGCCGTACCGCCTGCGAAGTCAGCGGAACAGGGGTGACGGCGCGCTTTGCCGTGGGTTTTCCTGCCAACGGCAGGACGATCAATGCAGGAGAACTGGAGAAGATCTTGTTTGAATATCTCCCTGTATGTGTGG
>JAIEKC010000475.1:0-2258 GCA_029064505.1 Acetatifactor sp. | reverse complement strand
GACGCAGGTTGCGCTCTATCAGGATCTCCTTCGCCCTGCGGGATTCCTCTCCGATCCCCTCTCGCAGCAGACGGATATATTCGGCTTCTTCTTCTGAGGTCAACGGTTTTTGAAATGTTTTCAAACACAGCCTCCGCGGATCTCTCTTAACAATAGTTTATGAGCCGGTTTCGTCCATAGTGCCTGACCAAAGCAGATATGTGGCAGTTATCAAAGGGGGACAGCCTGTATGTCGCAGGCTGTCAGGCATGATTGCTTATACTGACTAATGTGCTGACACATTCATTTTCAGCCTGCAAGGCGGCTGAACGAGGCGATGCGGTGGCATCGTTGACTGACGACAACGCAGCAGATGGAAATTTAGGCAAGCGAAACATAAGGTTAATTAAATTGGATCGTACTAGAGCGTGTTTGAAAAATCATTCCCCCGGTCTGCACACCCCGGAGAAAGTATTTTTCAAACACGCTCTAAAGCAGGAACTGTGCCATGACCATATTGCTCACATCCAGACCTTTCTCTGTGAGCGCAAGGCGTCTGTCTCCCATCCCTTCCGCCGCATGAAATGCCGCCTGACCATACGTCTCTGTTTTTCCATACATCTTTGTTTTGCCGTCCGCTTCCGGATTCCCATGGATTTCCCCTTGTCCGCATACTCCCGCGCTCTCCCCCTCAGGCTCTTCCGAAGGTACCCTGTATCTGTATTCCAGCAGGCCGTCCCGGATATTCCTCTCTATGACAGCCCCGTAGACCTCCTCCATCCTTTTCCCGAAGGTAACCTCAAATTCCGGAACCGATACCCCCTCCGTCATCCGAAGCCCCAGAAACATAAACTCCTCCATCTGCTCCTTTGGAGAAAGCTCCTGCACCTCCTCCCGGACCTCCAGAGGGTTGTCCAGATACGCTTCCAGAGAATCCCCGTTCCGGAAACGGCAGTTCCCGATCAGCGAGGCGGCTCCGATCCCCAGTCCCAGATACTCCCTCCTGCGCCAGTAACCGCAGTTATGGCGGCACTCGTAGCCCGGTCTGGCATAATTTGATATCTCATAGCGGCGATAACCCGCCTTTTCCAGCAGCTCTCCCGTCTTCTCGTACATCATCCTGTCGCATTCCTCGTCAGGGAGATCCAACTCCCCCCTCTGAGCCATCTCATAAAAGGGCGTTCCCTCCTCCACGATCAGGCTGTATGCGGAGATATGCGCCGGTGCCGGTTCCAGACTCAGCACTTTCTCCAACGTTCCAAGATAGTCCGAAAGCGTCTGTCCCGGCAGTGCGCTCATCAGGTCCACACTGATATTGGAAAAACCGCATTTTCCGGCCATATGATACGTCCCCAGAAATTGCCCGTAGGTATGTATCCTTCCCAGCGCGTCCAACTCCCTGTTGTCCGCGGACTGCAGTCCGATGCTGAGACGGTTCACCCCCGCCTGACGGTAGCTGCGCAGCATTTTTTCGTCCACGGTACCCGGGTTCACCTCCACAGTGATCTCCGCATCCTCCGCCAGCTCAAAGCCTGACCGCACCGTCTCCAACAACCCGCACAGCCGCTCTCCGGACACTGTGGAGGGCGTTCCTCCGCCCACAAAAACAGAGACTACACGATAGTCCCGGTAGTCTCCTGCCCTCTCTCTTGTCTCCCGTTCCAGACTGTCCATGTACCGCGCCTTTGTCCTCCCGTCAGCGGGGGCGGATAAAAAGTCGCAGTACAGACATTTTCTGACACAGAAGGGAATATGAAAATAAAGTTCCAGCTCTCTCTTACCTGTCATCCAGCTTCAACACACTCATAAACGCTTTCTGGGGGATCTCCACATTACCGATCTGGCGCATGCGCTTCTTTCCCTCCTTCTGCTTCTCCAACAGTTTCTTCTTGCGGGTGATATCGCCGCCGTAACACTTTGCCAGAACATCCTTGCGCATCGCCTTCACTGTCTCCCGGGCTATGATCTTGCCGCCCACAGCCGCCTGGATGGGAATCTCAAAGAGATGTCTGGGAATCTCGTCCTTCAGCTTCTCGCACATTTTCCGTCCCCTCTCATAGGCGGAATCCGCATGTACGATAAAGGACAGTGCATCCACTTCCTCCCGGTTGATCAGGATGTCCAACTTCACCAGTTTGGACTGCTCATAGCCCTTGATATCATAGTCAAAAGAGGCATAGCCCCGGGATCTTGATTTCAGCGCATCGAAGAAATCATAGATGATCTCGTTCAAAGGCAGCTCGTATTTCAGCAATGCCCTGGTGCCCTCGATATACTCC
>JAIEKC010000474.1:0-3568 GCA_029064505.1 Acetatifactor sp. | reverse complement strand
GAGGCATATGGGTTATGTGCCGAAAAGAGAGCGCATTATATTATGGACAGGTACAGTGATTTTATGAATATTGACCGCACCTGTGCGGATGATCGCAACCGGGGGGACCGTGTCTGGGAGGAGCTGCTGGGAAAATTATCGGATGTCAGGGACAATTATGACAGGCTGAGCGGTAATGACGGCCCATATCATGTGGAAGTGTTTCCGTATCATTATTTCGAACCGGAGAGGATCCTGTTGGAAAAGGCGGATCCGGATGATAAAGAAGAACAGATTTCTGCGGACACGGAAGCGATACTGATCGAATTGAGCATATAAGGGAGAAAAGGATGTTTATACCGGAAAATATCAGAAAGATGGTAGCGGATGAAAGCTATGACACAGATGAGATCGGAATGTCAGACTCCTCTGTTCTGATCTATGAGGATAAGATTCTGAAGGTGCAGGAGTTGAATGAGGAATCAGGGAACGAATACCGTATGATGCTGTATTTACAGGGGAAACTCCCGGTACCCCGGGTATATGCCTGTGAGACAGTGGACGGAATGTCCTGGCTGCTGATGAGCAAATGCCGGGGGCAGATGGCATGTGATCCTGAATATATGATGAATCCTGCGATGCAGTGCAGGATGCTTGCGGAGGGGCTGAAAAGATTATGGAGCACAGACATTTCAGACTGTCCTTCCGATCAGAGACTGCCCCATAAGCTGGAACAGGCAAAGTTCAATATAGAGCACGGTCTGGTGGATCTGGATAATGTGGAACCGGATACCTTCGGGGAAAAGGGATTTAAGGATCCGGCCGCATTGCTGCAGTGGCTTTATGATAACATGCCCGGGGAGGAGCCGGTTCTGTCCCATGGAGATTACTGCCTCCCCAATGTATTTGGGGTGGGCGGTAAAGTGACAGGCTATATCGATCTGGGCAAAACGGGCATAGCCGATAAGTGGTGCGATATAGCCATCTGTTATCGCAGCCTGTCCCACAATTACAGTGGAAGATATCATGGAAGCACATACTCACACTATGATGATACGCTTTTGTTCCGTGAATTGGGATTGGAACCTGACTGGGAGAAGATACGTTACTATATTCTGTTGGATGAGCTGTTTTAGAGCGTGTTTCAAACACGCTCTGATCCTGCATTGCAGATCCGGCAGGTCATTAGGAAGAACGGAATCCGGACGTACACTGATATTTGCAGATTGTTATCGCAGCCCGTCCCACAGACTTAACTGCGTGGCAGTCTGCTTTTGTTCAAAGCGGTGCAGATATTCAAATATCTGATCATTGTTGTGTAGGATTCCGTTTTCTCCGCATCTCTGATGGAATAACCGCATCAGCATGTTGTTGTTCGGGCTGTCGATCACATATTGATTGCCGTAAGTCCGTATATATTTCTCCTTTAAATGGGGAAACAGCCTGTCCAGCTGCTTATAAAAATATTCCCTGTTTCCGTCCCGCAGTGTCAGTCCCATGCCGAAACAGATGATGCCGTATACCTTTGCCTCTATGCACATGTCCAGAATACCGGAAATGTTGTCCTCGGTATCATTGATGAACGGCAGGATGGGGGAGAGCCATACCACGGTGGGAATACCCGCGTCACGCAGCTTTTTCAGGACTTGAAAACGCGTTTTGGTGGTACATACATTCGGCTCAAGCTTTCGGCATAAATCCCCGTCACAGGTGGTCAGGGTCATCTGTACCACACACTTCGTGCTGTTATTGATCTCCTGCAGGAGCTCCAGATCTCTTAAGATCCTGTCTGACTTTGTGATCACGGTAAAACCGAAACCATATTGACGGATCAGGGACAACGCTTTTCTGACATATTCGATCTCCATTTCCAGAGGGATATAGGGGTCTGTCATGGAGCCCGTGCCGATCATACATTTCTGACGTTTGCGCCTGAGAGCGTTCTCCAACAGCTCGATGGCGTTTTCCTTGACTTCTATATCTTCAAAGGCGTGCTCCATATGGTAGCATCTGCTTCTGGAATCGCAGTAGATGCATCCGTGGGAGCAGCCGCGGTACAGATTCATTCCGTTCTTTGGGGATAAGATCCCCTTTGCTTTTACATAGTGCATTTTGCTTCCTCTCAATATGCATACGGGCAGATTTGTTATCGGCTCCGACCTCTTCCGCGCGGCCTCTCACAGCCGGGGAGCGCTGCGGTTTTATTCCCGCGGCAATGAGCCAAGTGGGCCTGCCTGTACATTGCGACACTTTGTCTTTTGCATATTCCCCGAACAGACCGGACTGTGAAGTCCCGGCAGGGGAGTCTCTGCCGCTTTACCTGTAACTGATTATAACACAATATGAGCAGGACATGAAGCGCGGATAAGCTTTTCCCGATAAGATGCATGGCAAACAAATATCATAAAACACTGCGCGGACTGCAAAGTGAAAGTTGTGATTTTGTGAAAAATAGATTATAATGAATCCCGAGACAGCTGCCCGGCGTGAGTCTATGGAATTGCTGTCAGGGGATTTCCGGACGACCGGTGCGGCGCTGTCAGAACAGATTGGGACTTCAAAGAAAAACGGGAAAGCCGATCTTAAGAAGATGAAAGAACCGGACGATCCCGCAACAGACAGCACTCATATAAGAAAGAAGCGAGATGCACAAATGGAGAAATGGTATGTGGCGGCCAAGAAGGCCGATTTTGATAAATGGGCGGCGGAGTTCGGCATCAGTCCTGTGGTGGCAAGGATCCTGCGCAACCGCGACCTGACGGAGAGCGAAGACATACGAAAATTTTTATACGGCACATTGGAGAACTGTTATTCCCCATGGCTTTTAAAGGATATGGATAAAGCGGTGGAACTGCTGTTGATGGCAATAGCGGAGCAGACGGCGATCCGTGTCATCGGAGACTATGACGTGGACGGTATCTGTTCCTCCTACATACTGACGAAGGGACTGCAGGTTCTGGGAGCAAGGGTGGACACTGCCATTCCCCACCGTATCCACGACGGTTACGGTCTGAACGATAATCTGATCGAGGAGGCAAAGAGGGATTCCGTCGGCATGATCCTCACCTGTGACAACGGAATCGCGGCGGCACCGCAGATAGAGCTTGCCGATTCCTACGGCATACAGGTCATTGTCACCGACCACCATGAGGTTCCTTTTGCGAAAAGGATTGATGCGGAGGGCAGGGAGAGCCGCACTGAGCTGCTCCCGCCGGCACTTGCGGTGATCGATCCCAAGAGGGAGGAATGTTCCTATCCTTATCCCAATATCTGCGGCGGTGTAGTGGCATATAAACTGATGCAGGCTTTGGCCGAGAGGACGGCGGGGCAGGGAGTGAAAGAAGGCCAGGGTCTGAGTCGGCTCATGACAAAGGGTGTGGATAGTCAGGATCAAAATCAATCTGCAGACGGACAGACCGCGAATCAGAGTCCGGATCGAACCATGGAAGAAAACGGGATGAATCAGGACTCGGATCGAGCCATGATGGAAAGAGCAGAAAACCGCAGTCTGGCGGAGGCCCTGGATGAACTGCTGGAATTTGCGGCCTTCGCCACGGTTTGCGATGTGATGGAGTTAAGGGACGAGAAC